>JAPSFT010000016.1 GCA_035063765.1 Deltaproteobacteria bacterium | reverse complement strand
TACGGGCCGCTCGCAAGGCGCGCGACCGAGCCATGGCCGTCGCCATGGGGAGGGAGCGCAACGCTGCGAGCGGCCCGTAGCCGCGATCGAATGCAGGCGAACTTCCGACACAGGGCACTAGCTGGAACCGCGCGAATATCGTCGCCGCAACGTGACTACGGCCAGTGCGGCTGCTCCCGCGAGCGCGCTCGTAGGTTCGGGACATTCCACGGCGACGAGGCCCGCGATGACGGCAATCTCGGCGGGGTCGCGCGTGGTCGAGGAGAGGCGAGCCTCGTCGATGTCGCCGGCGAAGAAGGAATTGTTGGCCCGTCCGCCGACGTAGAACGACGACATCGGGCCGATGGTCGCGACGTACGACGTTTCGCCGGCCAGTGCTCCGTCGACGAAGACCCGCAGATCGGCCCCGTCGTAGGTCACGGCGACGTAGTGCCAAGAGCCGTCGTTCACCAAGACGTTCGACGAGGCCGTATTGGACCACCCCATCCCGTCACCCACGAAGGAGCCGACCTTTCCGCCATCGAGGACGACCACGAACCGAGTCGGGCTGACGAACAGATGGTCGTACGTCGTGCTCGTGGTTCGGAGCAAGAGCTCGACCGACACCTCGTTCGCGCCGAATGCGAAGCCGCTCGCGGTTTCCCCATAGCCGCCGTAGGCCTCGGACGTTCCGTGCAGGAATCGCAGCGCACCGCCGATGCATCCGGTCGTGAAGACCGGAATCGTGCTCCCCTCCGATCCGTCCGCCGGCGAGCGGTCGAGCGCCAGATCCAGCTCGCCCGGCCCGCTGTCGGCGGCGATGAGCTCCTGTCCGGGATCGAAATGCCAGAGCGCGACGGTGTCAGCGTCCACGATGAACGCGCCCGCCTTCCACGGCAGCGCTAGCGCAAGACAAAACAGCAGTCCCTTCCGCATCTCCACCCCCCTCTTGCTACGTACAGCCGCTCGAATCGGTGGGCGCGGACGGGATCGAACCGCCGAAATCCTGGGTGTAGACCAGGCGCTCTACCGCGGAGCTACGCGCCCGAGCACATCGTCGCTCCCGAGCCGCGCGAACCCGCCCGAGAATAGCGACGACCAGGATAGGGGGCACGCTGCTCAGGACGTCCAGCGCGCTCTCGATCGCGGTAGGCTGCTCCTCGTGGTGGGCGATCTCGCCGAACTCCTCCTTGCCGTGTGTCGTTGCCCACAAGGAGAGCGGGCTTGGCGGAGCCCGGGGTTCGACTCCGGCGGCGGAGCGCGAGCACCGCGAGTGCCGCGGCGGCAAGGGCTGGCGCGCCGGCCGGCTCGGGCGCGAAGGGCGCCATGCCTCCAAGCCAAGCTCCGCGCCGCCCGCCGCCGGGCCACCGGGAGGACGAGCCGGATGAGCGAGGTCCCCGCCGCCGAGCTTCGCGGAGCTCCGCGGGGGATCGGCCGTGCTCACGTCGACGCGCTCCGCGAGCGGATCGCCTCGACGCTCGGGATCTACAGCTCTTCGCGGGTGCGCGAGGAACGACTGCCAAGCGGACAGAGCCTGCCGAGTGCTCTCGTCGCTCGACGACGCCCGCGATCCGTCTTGTTCGGCGCGCCGCGTCCGCGAACCCCGCTTGATGCGGCGCCTCCCACGTACGCCTCATCGGCCTCGACCGGTGAGTCGGAAGCCGGGCCGATGGCTCAGCGCCGAGCGAATCTTGCGGACGAGGGTCCAGGCCGTCTGATCGCTGCCGAGGCCCGTGTTGCGCTGCAGCTGCAGCGCCGAGATGCCCTTCTTGTGACGTGCCACGAAGAAGATCGCCAGGAACCAGGTCCGCAGCGGGACCCGGGTCTTGTGGAAGATCGTCCCAGCCGTGGCCGAGGCCTCGTAGCGACACGCCCGGCACTGCTCCAGCCGTCGCGTGTGCCGGCGATGGCTTCCTCGCCTTCCGCAGCATGGGGAAACGAACCCATGCGGCCATCGCATCTGGCGCATCTATCGCGCTCGCGACCAAGCCGCCGGTGCGAGAGAAGAAGAAGCCGGGGGCGCGCCGCCTGCGCGGCCCACCCCCGACTCGCTGCATCCTGCAGAGGCGCCGCGCGATCGGCCGCGCGGCGCCTCGCGCGTCAGGGCGCCCGGCGGCCGCGTACGAGGATCAGGCTGGCGACGCCGATGCCCAGCAGAGCGATCGTTCCCGGCTCCGGGATCGGGAACGGCTGCGGGTCTCCCTCGAAGATCAGGCTGAGGCCGGACCAGCTCGGGTCGAGCGTCTCGAGATGGGTGGCGAGGCTGGTGAAGCTCGTCCCGTCGAAGCCGACCCGCCACAGATCGGCGCCGGTCGCGTAGTAGACGATCCCGGCAGCCACGTCGTAGCTGAAGCCGGTCCAGCTCGGGCTGAGGAGCTGGAGGTTGGTGGCCAGGCCGGTGAAGTCCGCGCCGTCGAAGCCGACGCGCCGCAGCCACCCATCCGCGACGTAGTGGATCGTGTCCGTGGCCACCTCGTAGCTGAAACCCGTCCAGCCCGGGCTCAGCGTCTCGAGCGTGGTCCCCAAGCTCGTGAACTGGGTGCCATCGAAATCCACCCGCCGCAGCTCGCCGGCGGCGACGTAGTAGAGAACGCCGCCGGCGGCGTCGTAGCTGAGGCCGCTCCAGCTCGGATCCAGCGATTCGAGCACGACCGCTTCGCTCGAGGTGAACTCGGTTCCGTCGAAAGGGACCGCGCGCAGCTCGCTGCCTGCGACGTAATAGAGACCCGTGATCGTCGCCGCGCCGGCTGCACTGGACGCGACCAGACCCACGACCGCTGCACTCGACAGCCAATGCTTCATCCGCATCTGCTCCACTCCTCGTGACACCAGGTCGAATCGTTCCATGGGACGACCATTCGTCTACCGCCCGGCCGAGCGACGCCGCTCGTGGGGCTCTCGGATGCTGGAGGAGCGCCGGTGGGGAGCGAGCGCGTGTCGCGAAATCGACAGGCGCGCGCCGCGCCAGGACCGCCTGGCGGCGGCGGGCGCTACCTGCCGCGCCTGCGCACCCACGTCCATGCGGCGGCAGCGAGACGGAGCCACTGCCAGGATGGTGGCACCCTGGCGGCCTCACCTCCTCGGCGACGAAGCGCGCGAGGGTGCCGCGCGGGATCTCGAACGCTTCCGATGCCCGAAGCGACATGACGATCCTATCGGAGCTGGAGGGTTCGGTGGCACACGCCGCCCATGGCCTTCGCGCAGCGAAGGCCCGGCGGCTCGCTGGCGAGCGGAAGCCCCGCGCCGTCGTGCCAGCCGGCGATGCGGTCGAAGACGGCGCACTGGTACGACTCGGGGTTTCCCGCCCGGACGACGCTCTCGTGGACGAAGCAGCGATCGACGTGGATCGCGTAGGAGCGATCTCCCGGCCGCTCGAGCCGGACGGCTGTCGGCGGAGGAACGAGGACGCTCGCGAGCGCATCGAAGAGGCGAAGGAAATCGTCGAGCCCGCAGATCTCTCGCATGCCGAGCGCCTTGCGCAGCCGCCGCGCCTCGCTGGCGCCCTGCGCGCGGAGCGCGCGGCGGTTGAGCTGGTTCGCCATCTCCATGCCGAGCTCGGCGGCGGCGCTCTGGAACCAGTGGCCGTCGTGCGAGTACCAGCAGCGGCGAACGATCTCCTTCTGCTCCGCTTCGCCGGGGAGAACCTGCGTCATGTCCGCTCCCTCGCGGGACGGCCCGCGACCGGGTCGAGGTCGAGCGAGCCCCAGCCTTCGAGCTTCGTGCGATCGGGCTCGCCGCCGATCCCGAGCATGTGGACGAGGTCGAGGGAGAAGGCCGATCCCGCTCACGGCGCGGCCGATCTCGGGGTCGTCGCGAAGACGGAGCCGGCGCTCGCGAGGATCCGCTCCCGGCGCCCGGGAGCCGCGCGTCGGGCGGCGCGCCGGGCCTTCGGCCCTCCCGTTCCGGGGCCTGCGAGGTCGCCTCTTCGCCCGCGCGCCGCGCCACGTCGCCTCTCCCTGCGTCGGGGAGGACTTATAGTGAACACTCACTACCAATGCAATCCCCCCGGCGGACCGGGGGAGAGCGCGCGGGACGGGAGCACCTGACCATCCGATCGCGCCCCGCCCGCCGGAGCGCTCGCGGAGGTACGGCATGCCGGAGAGGTGGCCGGCTTGGGCTTGGGTGTCGCGGACCTACGGCACCGCGAGCCGTTGCTCGTCGATCCAGCGCGCCATCGCCTCGCAGGACACGTGCGAGAGCCGGGCGGTGCGCGGGTCGAAGCCGGCGACGGCTTCGATCACCGGCGCGACACGGCTCTCCTCGTCCGCGACGACGTAGCTGAGCGTCGCGGTACGCGGGTCGTGGAAGGGCTGGAGCCTCACGGTCGGCTCCGCGCGGCGACCCAGCCGTCGTGCACGAGGGCGCCGGCCGCCATGGCCAGGACGAAGATCCACAGGCGCGGCTCGCCCGCGGCGAGGCCGGCGAGCGCGGGCCCCGGGCACAGCCCGCCGAGCCCCCATCCGACACCGAAGATCGCCGCGCCGCCGAGCAGGCGCCCATCGATCGCGCCCCGCTCGGGGATCTGGAAGCCGTCCGCGAACAGCGGGCGCGCCGAAGCCCGGCGCGCCCACGCGAAGGCCGGCGCGGCGACCACGAGCCCTCCGCCCATCACGAGCGCGAGGCTCGGATCCCAGTGCCCGGCGAGGTCGAGGAAGGCGAGAACCTTGGCCGGGTTCACCATCTCCGAGATTGCGAGCCCGACGCCGAAGACGACGCCGGCCGCCGCTGCGGCTGCGACGCGGATCACGACCCGCCACCCAGCAGGTGCCGCCACGCGAACACCGTCGCGAAGCCGGACGCCAGGAACGTCGCGGTCGCGGCCAGCGAGCGCGGCGACGCGCGCGCGACGCCGCAGATCCCGTGGCCGCTCGTGCAGCCGCTTCCGAGCCGCGTGCCGAACCCGACCAGCAGCCCCGCCGCCACGAGCACGAGCAGCGGCGACTCGATCTGCACCGGCGCCGGCGCGCCCGCGACCCAGGCGTGCAGCAGGAAGCCCGCCGGCAGGCCGAGCAGGAACGCGACCCGCCAGCGCCGCTCGCCGGCCGCGGCCGGCCCGAGCGCGCCGCCGAGGATGCCCGACACGCCGGCGATCCTACCGTCGGCGAGGAGCAGCCACCCCGACGCCGCGCCGATCAAGGCCCCTCCGGCGAGCGCGGATCCCGGCGTGAACTCGGTCATGCGGCCCTTCCTGTCCCGCCTGTGGCCCTCCGTCCCAGCGACGACGCGACCGGGCCGCTGCGGGGCCTTGGATGGAGCCTTTTGCAGATCCCGTGCCGCTCCGGCCCCGGGTGGAGACTGCCCGGCCGGCGCGGCCTGGGCCGGCTGGACCCCGGGCTCGCGTCGGGAAGCGCGCTGCCGCGCAGGCGCTAGCTGGCGCCCGCATCTCCCACGCGAACGCGGCGCAGGAAGCCCGCCCAGGGCGCGTGCAGCACGAGGAGGACGGCGGCGCCGATCAGGTACGGCCAGCCACGCGCGGGCTGGCCCGAGCCGTACGCGAGCACGCCTCCGAGCGCGCCGACCGCCGCGCACAGCGCCCAGAGCGCGAGGAAGCGCACCCGCAGCCGAGCCATCCCGGCCGGCGTCGCCGGGTCGAGCCGGCCCTCTCGCACGTCGCGCAGGACGAGCGACTCGCGCAGCGCGAAGGTGCCGACGGCGGCGACGAGCGCGAGGATCGCCAGCGTGAAGCGCGCCACCGCGATCTGGGCCTCGTACCACGGCTGCGCCCGCTGCGCGAGGAAGGCGGGCAGCGCCAGCAACGCGAGGACCGTGGCGAACGCCACAGCCCACGGCAGCCAGAGCGTCCGGGCTCCTCGCATGCGGCGATGGTACACGCCGTGCACCTGACCAGGACCCAGCTGCGCGCCGACGCCCTCGCCGCCCGCCTCGGCGACCTCAGCGAGACCGGCGGCGACCTCCTCCTCGCCGCCTCCCGCCCCGGCATCGCCCGCGCGGCCTTCGGCGGCGGCTGAGGCGGCTGCGCACGTGGGATCACGGCGCCGGCACGAAGAGCTCCACCCGCTTCGCCGCCGCGCGGACCTGGGGATGGGACATCGGGACGGGGTGGTAGTCGACGGTGAGCCACAGCGGGAGCTGCGAGGCGTAGAGCGGATCCCCAGGATCCTCCGACGCTCTCCCGGCAAGCGCGGCGTATCCGCGCACCCTCGATCCCGATCGCGGCGCGCGCAGCAGCGCATGCACGTGCCGGAAGCTCGCGAGAGGAAGGTTCCCCGTGCTGAGCCACTCGTTGGCGCCGTCCGGCAGGCCCGGGCCCGCCGCGACGTTGACGGAATCCCAGGTCCCGTCGCGAGCGAGTCCCGGAAGCGTCGGCGCGAGGTCGACGAAGCCGCCCGCCGGCGGAATCGACGACGAGCCGCCGAGCGGGTGGGGCAGCACGATCCGGTGCAGCTTGCCCCAGCGGTAGTCGTCCTGATCGGTCGAGCCCGCGAAGGCCGCGGCGTAGGCCGGGCCGGGCAGCGCGTCGAGGGTGTCGCGCAGCACGCCGAGGAAGACCGCGTCGCGCCGATCCCCGGCCTCCGCGAGCTCGGCGGGCTCCGGGAAGTAGTCGACGCCCGAGGCGCCGACCCCCGTGAACGGCTCCTGCGGAAGCAGCGACACGAGGAGCTGGAGGGGCACGTAGGGCATCAAGCCGAGCGACTCGATGGTGGCGCTGAGCTGCTTCACGAGCTTGATGACCCAGACCTCGTAGAGCGTGGCGGCGACGCTCGCCTCCGCCTCCGCCTCGCTCACCTCCGGTGTCCGCACCCCTCCGACGTCGCTCGTGTCGTAGCCCTCGGGAATCCCGGTCGGGTGCGAGAAGTCCCACGCCGCCAGGCGAGCGATCGCCTCTGCGATGCGAGGGTCCGCGGCGAAGCCCGCGAGCGGCTGCGGCGCGCCGGGCCGCTGCGCGGACTCGAAGGCGGCGAGCAGATGGGGGACCAGGATCTCCGCGTGGAGCGCCCGGGTGTCCGCCTGGATGCGCTTCATGTCGTCGAGCGAAAGCTCGTGCCCGACGTCGATCTTCTCGCGCAGCATCTGAGTCACTCGGCCGTTGCGCAGCCCGCGCGTGCCCAGATCGCCGAGGTAGGGGATCGCCTCGGGCTTCGAGGGCCGCCGGTGGTTCAGGAGGTCGTTGTCCACGGCGAAGCCCAGGGGGTCCTCGTTGCAGTTCACCACGAAGCCGGCGGGAGGATTCACGATCCGCGGCATCTCCTCCCGCGGGAGCACCGCGAACGGCAGCGCCTGCCCCTGCGAGCGCGCGGGATCCGGCACCCAGTTGGCGGCGCCCGAGCCGTCGCGGATCCACCAGGGCGGCATGCCGTCGAGCGGGGCGCTGGCCTCCAGGTCCGCGCGCAGCGGGATCTCACCGCCGGCGTAGTAGGCGAGGTTCCCGCCCACGTCGGCGACCACGTGGTGGATCCCCGCCCACGTCAGCCACGCGACGGCCCGCTCGAACTCGAAGACGTCCCGGGCGCGCAGGATGTCGAGGGCCCAGCGCGTCGCCCGGTCCGCGTGCAGACCCGACCACTGGAGCGTGAGCACCGTGGTCTCCGTCGCCGACCCTCCGGCGAGGACGCTGCGGTCCGCGACCTCGACCACCGGCCCGAAGCTCCGGAAGGGCACGCGCAGCACGTCCACCGCCTGCGGCGCGAGCGCCCTCACGATCGGGGTCGCGTCGATCGCATTGTCCGCAATCCCATCGCCGGCGACGTTGAGCCGGTAGGCCTCGGAGCGCTCCTCGACCGGATGGAGCTCTCCCGCCGAGTCGATGCACAGCCGCGCAGGGCAGGACGGATCGTCCCGGACGAGCCGGTCGCGGAAGACGTCCGAGATGTCGGGCGCGAACAGGGTGACCGCCCACGCCAGTCGGGACGTCTGCCCGCCCAACAAGATTCCGGGGATCCCCGGCACCGATCCGCCGCTCGCGTTGAGCGCTCGTCCCCGTCCATCGTTGCGCGCCACGAGATGGACTTCGTAGCCGACCGCCGGAGCGGAGCCGCCGAAATGCGGATCGCCCGCGACCAGCGGCCCACCGGTCGCGCTGTGAGCGGACGCCACGCCCCAGGCGTTGCTGCCCCAGCGCTCTTCGGGGCGGCTCAGCGCGTCTGCGAGGAAGCCCGTCGCCGCGGCTCGGGAGCGGACCCGGTGCGCCAGTGCGAGGCTCGAGCCCGGTCCCCGTGCGAGGGGCGCCAGCCGGCGCAGGCTCGCGAGGGGAATGCCCCGGGCATCGGGCACCGTCGCGCGAGGAACCCAGGGCGCGAAGCGTCCCAGCTCGTTCGGGTAGACGAGCCGAGCCGCCTCCTCGCCGAGCACGTCGACGTAGTCCTGGAAGGCCGCCGTTTCGCCGATCTCCCAGAGGCGGGGTCCGTTGAGGCTCGCGACGAGCGCCTTGCCGAGCAGGAGGGAATCGAGCCCCGTCCAGGGCTCGACGACCGAGACCTCCAGGACCGCGTACTCGGGCGGCAGGGGGTGGGTGGTCAGCCACGCATTCACCCCCGCGGCATAGGCGTCGAGCAGCTCCCGCTCGGCAGGCTCCAGCGCATCGTGGGACCGCTGCGCTGCGGCTCGCAGCCCGAGCAGTCGGATCCTTCCGTCGCTTGCGAGGTGGGAGAGCCAGCCGCCGAGCTCGGCCAGTCGGCCTGCGGCCTGCCGCCGGTTCCAGTCCATCTGGAAGAAGCGATCGCGCGCGTGCAGGTAGCCCTGGGCGCGGAAGGCGTCGGCGAGGGACAGGGCCTTGATGTGCGGGACGCCGAACGCATCGGTGTGCACCTGCACCTTCGCCGAGAGGCCGGGCACCTCCGTCTGCTCGACGCGCGGCAGGCAGCTTGGCGCCGTGAGCGTCGCCGCCAGCAGGCCGACGCCGATCAGGGACGGCAGGGTCGTTCGACTCCTTCGTGCTCCGACATCCGCGTTCATCGCCCGGTCTTCCGGAGGCGAGGCTCGGTGCGGTGGTCATCCAGCGATCCCGCAACGAGCGCTCGCTTCCGATCGACCCCCCACGGGGCAGGCATCTGCCTCCTGCAGCTTCGATCCTACGAGCCCAAGAAACGTCCGCGTGTGGGATGAGCGTGGGAATCCGGGTGGCGGTGACGTGCAGCCGACTTCGAGCCTCGGCCGGCGCGTCCGATCGACCCGGGACGGCGCCGGGGTGGGGGGTGGCGCCACAGGAAGGCGGCGGGCGGCAACCGGGAGAGCATGAGGATCCACGGGGACGACGGGGAGGCACGCGGTACGCCACGTGCCCCGAGGTGCTGATCCGGCTGGCCTGCGCTTCTTGCGCCCTAGCGGCGGGGTGGGCGTCGCGACGGTGAGGCAGCCGTCGCCGCCCGGCCCGGACCGGGATGAAGGAGGCGAGGTTCCCCGACACGACATCGTGCAACGACCAGAGGCCCCACGGGTGCCAAACCCGGCCCGGGGTTCAACTCCGGCGGCGGAGCGCGAGCGCCGCGAGTGCCGCGGCGGCAATGGCCGGAGCGGCCGCCGGCTCGGGCGCGAAGTGCGCCATGCCGCCAAACCACGCACTGAGCGCGAGTGTCGACCCGAGCGGCGACTGCGTCCACGAGGAGCCGCTCCGGGTGAGAACGAGGCTGCGAGACGACGATGCGACCGTCCTCCGTTGGGTCGAGGAGGTCGACGCTCGTCGAGGCGTGGTACGCGGGCGCACCTTCGTCCGTGAGGAGCGGCGGCGTGAAGAGGGAGCCGCAGCAGGGTGCCGGCGGTGCATACACGGCTATCCCCATCGCGTACGCCAGATAGACCGGTCGCTCGCCGATGCTCCGGTCGTCCACCGCGATGTCGAAGAAGTTGTCGATCTCGTCAGGAAGATCCGTCTCCGGGCCCCCGCTCCAGCCGGTGATCGGGTTGCGAGTGGCCCTCCACAGCGAGAGGGTGCTCGTGACGTGGAGCTCGTCGAATCCGAGGATCGGGCTCAGCGCGTGATCGAGCCACCGGGCGCGAGGCACGACGACCGGAGCACCGCCGCCCAAGATGTCGCTCGAACCGAGGACGGACTGCTCGCCGGTGTCGGGATCGATGCGCAGCAGGCGCTCGATCACGGAGTCGGCGACATAGATCGAGCCGTCGGGACCGACGGTGATGCCTTCCGGCCGGCCGAGCAGGCTCGGTCCGACCTGCGGCGTGAGCTCCTCGAGGGCGCCGCTCGCAGCGCGCACGATCAGGATGCGCGACGTGATGCCGGACCCGGTCGTGAGCAGGAGGTCGCCGCGGCCGGGAGCTGCGGCACGTGCGGGGGCGGCCAACACGAGGGACAGGGCGAGCACGAGCCGAGGTGAGAAGCCGAGCCGTGCGGACATCCGTGCAGCTCCGGATCGGTGCACGCGGCTCGTTCTTCGACCGGAGAAACGAACGGCGTCGCTCCCGGCACGCATCGTACTCCATCCGGAGAAGCGCGACACCGAATTCGCTTTGCGCGGGCCGAAGCACGGAGGCTTCGTTTCGGTGCCGGCCCTGCCGTGTCCGGGGCCACGCCTGGGTCCCGCGCTGCCCAGCGCCCCGGCCCGGCAGCACCGCGACGCGGCCAGGCGCGGCGCGAGCGCCTGCACGACGTCGCGGCGGTCGCCCGGCACGTCGAAGGCGACGTCGCCGCGGCGGACCGCCACGAGCGTGAAGCCGCCGGCGGAGGCGTGCGGCCCGATCCAGGCCTTGTTCCACCGGGCCGCGACCTCGCCACCCTTCTCCTCGGAGCTTTGCGCGGCGAGCACGGCACTCGACGAGTGCGGCGGCGTACATGCTCGCGAGATGGCTCTCCGTGTGGCTCTCCGTGTGGCGCGCGACCGCGATCACGTACCGGCAGGCCTTGCCGTTGCAGCCGGGCTCGGTGACGAGCCTGCCGCCCGCCGCCGCGGTCACCTCCGCGGGCTCGAGGATCTTGCACACGTCGAGCTTCGAGACATCGCGTGCCGGCTGCTCTGGTTCGTTGGCAAGGGCAGCGAACGCGAGCGCGCTCCCCGTGGCGAGGCCCAGGACGGCGGCGACACGCACGACGGCCCCCACGGGTCCGGTCGGCTTGCTTCACGACTCGCCCGGCGGCGCGTCGCCCGCGAACACCCGACACGCGGATCCCGCTCGACTTCGTGGCAGCCCCACCTCGAGGCGCCCGCCACGGCAGACGAGGCGCGGCGGCGCCCAGGAGGGTGCCATCGCGGCCGGGCGACGCCCCGCCGCTCGCTCCCTTGACCAATCCGCCGGCGCCCCCCACGATCGGTCGCTTGCATGGCGCAGCAGACCCCCCGCGAACCGGATGCCGCCGCGGGGCTCTATGCGCGCGAGATCCGCAGCCTCGGTGGGCCGGTGCTCGAGACCGACCCCTGTCCCGTGTGCAGCGGGGAGCGCGTGCGACCGCGCTTTGCCGTCGAAGGTGTGGCGGCGCCGCTGGTCGTGTGTGAAGGCTGTGGCCTCGGGCGTTTCCATCCGATGCTCGGCGCGCAGGAGATCCGCGTCATCTACCCCGACGAGTACTACGGGGAGCCCGGCGCGAAGTTCCAGGCTCCGGTCGAGCGCCTGGTGCGTCTCGTCGGTGCGCGTCACATCGGCTTCCTCTCGCGGGGGCTCCCGTCGGGCGCGCGCGTGCTCGACGTCGGATGCGGGCGCGGCGTCGTGCTCGGTCCGCTCGCCGAGCGCGGCCTCGAGGTCCACGGCGTCGAGCTGAGCGCCGCGGCGACGCGTGGCGCCCACCCGCGCGCCGAGATCCGCATCGCGCCGGACCTGCGGACGGCCGGCTATCCGGACGCGTTCTTCGACGAGGTGATCCTCTGGCACGTGCTCGAGCACCTGCCGGATCCGCGCGCGACCCTGATGGAGGCGCACCGCGTGCTCCGGCCGGGAGGACGCCTGATCGTGGCGATACCGAACTTCGAGAGCTGGCAGGCGCGCTGGAGCGGGGCCGACTGGTTCCACCTCGACCTGCCGCGCCATCTCCACCACTTCCCGCTGCGGGCGCTGCGGCGCCTGCTCGGCGATCTCGGCTTCGAGGTCGGCGCGTCGCACCACTTCTCGCTGCGCCAGAACCCGTTCGGCTGGATCCAGAGCGCGCTGAACAAGATCCGCGGCCTGCCTCGCAACGGGCTCTACATCGTTCTGCACCAGCGGTCGCGGCGCGAGGCGCCGCCCTTCGGCCGGGCCACGCGCTGCCTGCTGCTGCTGGCCTTCGCGGTCAGCGCGCCCTTCGCGCTCGCGCTCGCGCTGGCCGAGGCGCTCGGGAGGAGCGGCGCGACCGTGCACGTGGTTGCCACAAGGAGGGCAGCGGGTCGGGTCTGAGGTCCTCGGGTTCGGAGACGAGCGCGCCGTTGCGGTCGGGCGCCCGGAGGCGCGCCCTCGAGCCGAAGGGAACGACGTGGGCGCCGGGCGGCCCGCTGGCGCGGGAGTCGGCGACGATCACGGGCTGGGTCGCGGGGAGCTCCTGCCCGAGCGGAGGCCGCCGGCGACGAGCGCGAGCAGCGCGGCGAGCGCCATCGCCGGCGAGTCGGGCTCGGGCGCGATCGTGACGTCGTCGACGTCCACGTCGAGGGCGCCGGTCACGTCCGCGCCGCCGAGGCCTTCGACGGAGCCGCCGGTGCGGATGCCGAAGCCAGGGCCGGTGAGCGGCGTCGGATCGAAACCCTCGACGACCGCTTCGGAGGCCCCGTTGCGCATGCGTCCGACGATCGCGAGCCCGCCCGGTACGACCGTCCCTTCGAGTCGCATCTCGAACGGCGCGCCGAGCGGAGGCGCGATGCCTGGCACCGTCACGTCGACCTGACCGTCGCCGTTGCGTTCGACGAGTCGCAGCTGGCCCGCCTCGAGCGGCGCCCCGGCGCCGATGAACGAGCCGCTGCCCGCGATCGCGTAGCTGAGCCGATAGTGGAGCGACAACAGGTTGGAGTCGAGGCCGGCGCAGTGGTCGGGGTCGAAGAGGTACGAGCAGCGCGCCACGAGACCGACGGAGAGGCTCTGGTCGGCGCCTCCCGCGAACGCCTCGTCGATCGTGAGCTCGGCGGAGATCGAGAAGGCGTCGTCGGAGAGCGCCGGCACGTCGATGCGCGCGCCGGGCCAGACATAGGAGCCGCCGCTGCCCTCGTCACTCGCGAGCGACAGCAGGTCGAGGCGCATCTCGAGGTCGTAGCCGCCGCCGTCGGGCTCGACGCCGTAGCTCTGGGTCGCGACGCCGCCGCCGATCGTGTGGCCCGCACCGCCACCGAGCGCGAGGTCGTGAGCCTGATCCTCGAAATCCTCGAAGTAGACGACCTCGGCCGCCGCGGGCGCCGCGCAGAGCAAGACGAAGACGAGGCCGCCGGCCCGCATCCGCAGCCGCGCAGCATGCGCCCTGGCAGCGTTCCCCTCGCACCGGCTGCGTGGCAGCCGCCTTCGCGGATCACCGTTCCCTCGGCCACCGGAGCCGGGCGCGGCGATGCGGCGGTGCGTGATCGTGCGCTCGCCCGCGCTGGGTGCCGCACCCGTCCCGTCCACCCGGATTCCGTTCGCGATCCCGAGATCGAAGCGCGCGCTCATGGGCGGGGCTTCCAGCGGGCAGTGTACTCCGCTCGGCCGCTGCGTTGCGAGCGGCTTCGCGAGTCCGCACGAAGCCGCCCGCTGGCCGCAGCTCGCAACGGGATGGTGAGCCCCGGCGAGGGAGGAGCCCGTGAGCCTTGGGTCGTGCTCGACGGTACACCCGTGGGTGCCGGATTCGGGTTCCCGGCCGCCTGCCCGGACCGGCGGGACCTCAGGCCACCCAGGCGATCGTCCACTCCCGCCGCTCGCCGCCGATCCGGGCCTCGACCACGTCGCCGACCCGCCGCCCGAGCACCGCGCGCCCGAGCGGCGAGGCGGGCGTCGCGACGGTGAGGAAGCCGTCGCCGCCCGGTCCGCTCAGCTCCTCGCCCGCGCCCGCCGGCGCGAGGAAGAAGGTGAGCCCGCCTTCCTCGTGCTCGACCTCTACGACGGCGCCGAGCGCCGCCGCCGAGCCCGGCGCGAGCGACCCCGGCGCGAAGCCGTCGAGGGCCGCGAGGTCCGCGCGGAGCTGTGCCACCCTGCGCGCCTGCCCGCGCGCGAGATGCGACCACTCGAGGGCCACACGCGCGTCGTCGCGCTTCTCGGCCGCCGTCGCGCCGTGGCGCGCCTCCTCGGCTGCCGCCTCGTGCGCGCGCTCGCTCACGGCGAGCGCCTCGGCGAGCCGGGCGCGGAGCTGGGCTACGAGCGCCTGCTTGTCCACGGCCGCACGATACCGCGGCGCGCCGCTGCCGCGAGCGCGAGGAACGCGGTGGCGGCGAGCGCGTTCACCCCCGGCTCGGGGATGCCGAAGACGATCGGAGCCACCTGGACGATGCCCGCCTGGCCCTTCCCGTAGAGGCGGGTGCCCTGGGCCGCGAGCTGGAAGTCGATGCCGAGGTTGACGGTGTCCGGCACGAGATTCGCCGGGTCGGCAACGGCGGCACCGTAGCCGAGCTGCGCGCCGAGCGGCGTGAAGGGCGCGAGCATCACCTCGTAGGCGAGCGTGAACGGATTCGGTTGTACGTAGGCCGCAAGGAAGCCGTCCCGGGTCGATACCAGCGCCGGGGCGTAGCCGAGCGGGAAGAGGGCGGGGTCGGAGTACGGCTGCTCGGGCCCGCGCGGCGTCCCGTCGGCGTCGAAGAAGCGCGCGTACGGGGTGTTCGAGGGGCTCGGGAACGGAACCTCGAGCAGCGTCGCCGCGCCCACGACGGCACCGTGGCTGGCGAGGTGCGGGCCCTGGGTCGGCACGGTCGTGAGCGGCGCCTCGGCGCGCACGGTCTCGCCCGCGGCGTCGACGACGCGATAGCAGGCCTGGAAGGAGGCCGGCGCGCCGCACTCCGCGCTGTACGCGACGAGGAAGCCGTTTCCGGTCCAGGCGACGTCGTAGTACTCCTTCTCGAGGCCCTCGAACCCCGGGTAGGAGATCGGCGAGAGCAGGATGCCGAGGTCGCGCTCCACCGCCGCCGCACCGGTCGCGTCGAGCAGCCAGTAGTGGAGGCGGGTGTAGTAGTAGGGAGAGCCCTCGAACTCCGGCTCGAGCAGCAGCGCGAAGACGGCGTAGCCGAGCGGCGTGCAGCGGACCCGGAAGGCCGCCGTGCGCCCGCCGAAGGGAATCCCCGGGAGCGCCATCGTCGGCAGGAGCGCGTCGCCGGCGGCGTCGAGGACGAGGAAGTGCCCGCGCGTGTAGGAGGACGCCGCGACGGCGTAGCGCGCGCCGTCCCAGCAGGCGCCCGGCTCGTAGTAGATCTCGGCCGGGTCGCCGACCTCGCGCGCAAGGAGCAGCGCGCCGTCCGTGCCCCAGCGGTAGAGGAACAGGCGCAGGCCGCCGAGGTCGGGGCGCGAGTAGAAGGCGGTGACGCCACCGGCGTGCGCGACGAGGTCACCGTGCGTCTGGCCCTGGCCGCCGGTGAAGGGGAGCGGTGCAGACCACTCGATCGCCCGTTGCGCCGCGGCGGGTGCGGCGGCGAGGAGCAGGGTCACGAGGACGAAGGGGCGAAGGAGCGGCCGCCGCACGGATTCCTCTCCCTACGGGCCCGCAGCGAGGCGGCCCTCGAGCTCCGCCACCCGCAGGCGCGTCGCCACCGCGACGTCGCTCGAGAGCGACAGGCTGTCGATGCCGGCACGCACCAGGAACTCGGCGACCTCGGGGTGGTCGCTCGGGGCCTGACCGCAGATGCCGATCTTCCGCCTGGCGCGGTGGGCGCCCGCGATGGCCATGGCGAGCGCCTCGAGCACGGCCGGGTTCCGCTCGTCGAACACGGGGCCCAGGATCTCGGAGTCGCGGTCGACGCCGAGCACGAGCTGGGTCAGGTCGTTGGAGCCGATCGAGAAGCCGTCGAAGTGCCGGGCGAAGTCCTCGATCAGGAGCACGTTCGAGGGGATCTCGCACATGGCGTAGAGCTCGAGGCCGTGCTCGCCGCGGCGCAGGCCGTGCTTGGCCATCTCCTCCTGGACGCGCTGGGCCTCCTCGACCGTCCGGCAGAAGGGGATCATGAGGACGACGTTCTCGAGACCCATCTCCTCGCGCACCCGGCGCAGGGCGCGGCACTCGAGCGCGAAGCCGTCGCGGTAGGCCTCGTGCGCGTAGCGCGACGCGCCGCGGAAGCCGATCATCGGGTTCTCCTCGCGGGGCTCGAAGGGGGCGCCGCCGAGCAGGCCCGCGTACTCGTTGGTCTTGAAGTCGGAGAGCCGGACGATCACGGGCCGCGGATGGAAGGCGGCGGCGATCCGGGCGACCCCCTCGGCGAGCTTGTCGACGAAGAAGCTGGCGCCGTCCGGGTAGCCGCGCGTGCGCTCGTCGATCTGGCGGCGGGTCTCGTCGTCGAGGCGGTCGGGGTGGAGCAGCGCGAGCGGATGGATCCCGATCGCGTTCGCGATGATGAACTCCTCGCGGGCGAGGCCGACGCCGTCGACGGGCAGGAAGGAGAGGCCGAAGGCCTGGTCGGGGTTGCCGACGTTGATCAGGATCCCGGTGCGGGTCCGGGGGATCTCGTGCGCATCGAGCTCGTGGCGCTCGAAGCGCAGGATCCCCGCGCGCACGAGCCCCGTCTCGCCCTCGGCGCAGGAGACCGTCACGGGCTCGCCCTCGGCGAGCACCGCGGTCGCGTTCCCGCTGCCGACGACGCAGGGGATGCCGAGCTCGCGGCTCACGATCGCGGCGTGGCAGGTGCGCCCGCCACGGTCGGTGACGATCGCCGCCGCCTGCTTCAGGATCGGCTCCCAGTCCGGGTCGGTCATCGCGGTGACGAGCACCGAGCCCGGCCGGAAGCGATGCATCTGCGAGGCGTGGTCGAGGCGCACCACCGGGCCGGCACCGATCTGGGTGCCGACCGCCCGGCCGCGCACGCGCACGGGGCCCTGCTCGAGCAGCCGGTACGTGACGATGCGGGCCGCATCGCGTCGGGCGTGGGCGGTCTCGGGCCGCGCCTGCACGATGAAGAGCTCGCCGCTCCGCCCGTCCTTCGCCCACTCGATGTCCATCGGCCGCCGCTCGCCGGCGCGCTCGCTGTAGTGGCGCTCGATCGCGATCGCCTGGCGCGCGAGCTCGACGGTCTCGGCCCGGCTCAGCACGAACTGGCGGCGGAGCGCCTCGGGTACCGCGACGTTGCGGGTGGCCTTGCTGCCCCCCTCGTCGTAGACCATGGCGAGCTCCTTGGAGCCGAGACGCCGGGAGATCTCCGCGAGGGTGGGCTTGAAGACCAGGTACTCGTCCGGGTTGGAGACGCCCTGGACGATGTTCTCGCCGAGCCCGTAGATCGCCGTGATCAGGACGACCCGGTCGAAGCCGCTCTCGGTGTCGAGCGTGAAGAGCACGCCCGAGGCCCCCTGGTCGGATCGGATCATCTTCTGGACGCCGATCGAGAGAGCCACCTTCTCGTGATCGAAGCCGCGCTCGGCGCGGTACGAGATCGCGCGATCGGTGAAGAGCGAGGCGAAGCAGCGCCGGCAGGCTTCGAGCAGCGCCGGCAGCCCGTGGACGGCGAGATAGGTCTCCTGCTGGCCGGCGAAGCTGGCCGTCGGCAGGTCTTCGGCGGTGGCGCTCGAGCGCACCGCCACGTCGGTGGCCGCCTGGCCGTAGCTCGCGGACAGGCGCGCGTAGGCCTGTGCGAGCTCCGCCTGGAGCTGCGGGGGCCAGGGCGCTTCGTGCAGCGCCTGGCGGCAGCGGGCGCCGGCGTCGCGCAAGGACTCGACGTCGCCGGGCACGACCGAGCGCAGGGCGGCGCGCAGGGCGGCGCGCACGCCGGGCGCCTCGAGCAGCGCCCGATAGGCGTCGGCGGTGAGCGCGAAGCCGTCCGGGACGCGCACCCCGTGCGGCGCCAGGGAGCGGATCATCTCGCCGAACGACGCGTTCTTGCCGCCGACCAGCGGAATGTCGTCGAGCGTCAGGCTGTCGAAGGGCCGGACGAAGCCCATCCCGCTCTCCCCGGTGTGCGGCGGGACGGCCGGCGAGAGCCCTCGGCGCGCCGGGCGCGCGAGGTGGCCCCGGCCGGCCGCGCCGCCCTCAGGCGTCGCTCGCGCTCCTTCGCGCGCCAGCGCGGGCGCCGGCGCGCTGGCGGCGAGGCGCTGCCGCCTTGCGCCGCCCGCCCTCCTCGAGCGTGCGCTCGAGCCGGCGCAGCGCCGCGATCGCGTCGCGGCGCGCCTCGTGGGTCAGGCTGCGCCAGGCCCGCGCGCCCTCGGTCTCGAAGCGCCCGAGCGCGTGGCTCGCCTCGCGCAGGGCCCGTGCGATCTCGCGCCGCGCCGGCGCGGCCGCCTGCTCGATGCGGTGCTCGAGATCGCCGAGCCCGCGGCGCATCCGCCGCGAGAACTGCGCCAGCGTCGGCGGCAGCTCGCGCTCGACGCGCGCGATCGTCCGCATCACGTTCCGCCGCCCGGCTGCGCGGGCCCGGGGCTTGCTCGTTCTGCTGCTCTTCCTGGCCGTCATCGATGCCTCCCTCCGGATGGGCGATCGATTCCGACGCAAGTGCCGTGCCGACGCGAGAATGTGCAGGAAAGCCGCGGAGCGCCACGCGCGCTTCGGGGATCGTCCCCCGTCTGCCTCGATGCTACGCGCCCGCAGGCCCCATGGCTGGGGCGTGTCGTCACATGCTGGCGGGCGCGAGCGCCCTTCGCGTGCCCGGCGCCGGGCACGACTCTCGCAAGTTCGCGAAGGGCAGGGGGGCAGCGGAGGGTCCGATGGCGTATTCCCACTACGAGCGCCTCTCGGCCCTCGACGCGACCTTCCTCGAGGTCGAGTCGCCGAGCGTGCACATGCACGTCGGCTGCGTCGCGATCGTTGCGGGCGACGCGCTCGGGGAGCCCGCCGCCGGGCTCGACATCGAGCGGATCCGCGCGCTCGCCGAGCCGGCGCTCCACCGCCACCCCCGCTTCCGCCAGCGCCTCGCCGAGATCCCCGGCTTCCGCCATCCGGTGTGGGTGGACGACCCGAGCTTCCGCCTCGACTACCACCTGCGCCACACCGCACTCCCGGAGCCGGGGAGCGAGCGCCAGCTCAAGCGCCTCGCCGGACGGATCTTCTCGCAGAAGCTCGACCGTCACCGCCCGCTCTGGGAGCTGTGGCTCGTCGAGGGGCTCACGGGCGGCCGCTTTGCGGTGATCTCCAAGATCCACCACTGCATGGTGGACGGGATCGCGGGGGCCGGGCTGCTCGCGGCCTTCATGACCCCGGCGGGGCCAGGGGCGGCGGCGCCGCCGCGCTGGATCCCCCGCCCGGCGCCGAGCGGGCTCGAGCTCCTGCGCGACGAGCTAGGCCGGCGCTTCGCGCTGCCGGCTCGCGCGGCGTCCGCGGGAGTGCGGTGGCTGCGGGAGCCGCTGCACGCGGCCGAGGAGGCGCGCACGTCGCTCGCGGCCGTGGCCCACCTGCTCCAGGCCGGCGCCAGCTCCGCCTCGAGCACGCCGCTCAACGACGACATCGGACCCTATCGCCGCTTCGACTGGCTGCGCACGGACCTCGCGACCGTGAGGGAGGCGCGGGAGCGGCTCGGCGGCACCGTCAACGACGTGGTGCTCGCCGTCGTGGCGGGAGCGATGCGCCGCTTCCTGCGCCGCCGTGGGCTCGCCGTCGACGCGCTCGACTTCCGCGCGATGGTGCCGATGAGCGTACGCCGGAGGGACCAGCGCGCGCAGCTCGGCAACCGCGTGGTGTCGCTCGCGGCGCGCCTGCCGGTCGACGAGCCGGAGCGCGCGGAGCGCTTCCGGCGCGTGGTCGCGGAGACGGAGCGGGTCAAGGCCTCCGACCTCGCCGCGGGCGGCGAGCTGCTCGAGGGGCTGAGCGACGCGCTGCTGGCGGGCCTCATGCCGGGCCTCTCGCGGCTTGCCGCCCGGGCGCGCGCCTTCAACCTGATCGTGACGAACGTTCCGGGCCCGCAGGTTCCGCTCGAGCTGCTCGGCGCGCGCCTCGAGGCGATCTACCCGCTGGTGCCGCTGTTCTCGAACCAGGCGCTCGGGATCGCGCTCTTCAGCTACGACGGCGCCCTGTTCTGGGGCTTCGCTGCCGACTGGGACGCCGTACCCGACCTGCACGAGCTCGTCGCCTTCGTCCGGGAGGAGCTCGAGGCCATCGCGAAGCTCGCGGCGGCGGCGCGATGAGCGACTACGCCTACCAGCGCCTGCGCGAACTCGACCGGGCCTTCCTGATCCAGGAGGGGCCCGACACCCCGATGCACGTCGGCGCGGTGCAGATCCACGAGGCGGCACCGCTGCGTGGCGCGGACGGCGCGATCGACGTCGAGCGGATCCTCGCCTACGTGGCGTCGCGGCTGCACCGGCTGCCCCGCTACCGGCAGCGCGTCGAGCCCGCACCGCTCGGCGGCCATCCGATCTGGGTCGACGACGCGCGCTTCAACCTCCGCTATCACGTCCGCCACAGCCGCCTGCCGCGGCCCGGCGACGAGCGCCTGCTCAAGCGCAGCTGCGCGCGCATCTTCGAGCAGCGTCTCGACCTGCACAAGCCGCTCTGGGAGCTGTGGATCGTGGAGGGCCTCGAGGGCGACCGCGTGGCGCTCGTCCACAAGGTCCACCACGCCATGGTCGACGGCGTCTCGGGTGCCGAGCTGATGCGCGTGCTGATGACGCCCGAGCCGGTCGCCGAGGTCGCGCCGGCGGCCGTCTTCCGGCCGCGTCGCGGGCCGACGGCGCGCGAGTACGCGACCGCCGAGCTGGTCCGCCTCGGGCGCGCGCCCTTCGCGCTCGCGGGGGCGCTGCGCCGGCTGGCCGGCGACGAGGACGGCGCTCGCAGGGCGCTCCTCGAGCGCGCGCGGGCGACGGGCCGGGCGCTGGCGGCGGGGGCCTCGCGGGCCGCGCCCCTTCCCTTCAACCAGCCGGTCGGCCCGCACCGGCGCGTCGACTGGCTCGCCACCTCGCTCGACGAGATCGGATGCGTGCGCGCGGCCTTCGGCGGCACCGTGAACGACGTCGCCCTCGCGATCGTCGCGGGCGCGCTGCGCCGCTACCTGGGCGAGGTGCGGCGGATCGACCTCGAGGGCGTCGAGCTCCGGGTGATGGCGCCCGTGAGCACGCGCGCGGCGAGCGAGCGCGGCGCCCTCGGCAACCGGGTGGCGGCCTGGGTGGTGACCCTGCCGCTCGCCGAGCGCGATCGCCGCACGCGTCTCGAGCGGGTGCGCGAGGAGACGGGGCGGCTCAAGGAACGCCACGAGTCGCTCGGCGCGGAGACCCTCACGCAGGCCCTCGAGTGGCTGGGCGCGACGCCGATCGCGCTCGGCGCACGCCTGCTCGAGGAGGGCGCTCCCTTCCACCTCGTCGTCACCAACGTGCCGGGGCCGCGCCAGCCTCTGTACCTCCTCGGCGCGCGCCTGCTCGAGGCGCACCCGCTGGTGCCGCTGGTGGGCACGCTCGGGATCGGGATCGCGCTCTTCAGCTACGGGCGCACGCTCTCGTGGGGCTTCACGGCGGACTGGGAGCGGGTGCCCGACCTCCACGACCTGGTCGAGGCGGTGGCCCACGAGCTGCGCGAGCTGCGTGCGCTCGCCGAGCGGGAAGGGGCCGGGGGCGTGGCCGCGGCGCCGCCCGGGCGCACCGCACGCCGCGTCCGGAAGGACGCCGCCCACCCCGGCTGAGGAGCGTCGCATGGCCCGGGCATGCATCGACGGCAACGAGGCGGCGGCACGGGTCGCGCACGCGCTCAGCGAGGTGCTCGCGATCTACCCGATCACGCCCGCCTCCCCGATGGGCGAGCTGTGCGACGCCTGGAGCAGCGAGGGGCGCACGAACCTCTGGGGCGTCGTGCCCGAGGTGATCGCGATGCAGAGCGAGGGCGGCGCGGCCGGCGCGCTGCACGGCGCGGTGCAGCGCGGCGCGCTCGCCACGACCTTCACGGCTTCGCAGGGCCTTCTGCTCATGCTGCCGAACATGTACAAGATCGCCGGCGAGCTGTGCCCGGCGGTGATCCACGTGGCGGCCCGCGCGATCGCGACGCACGCGCTGTCGATCTTCGGGGACCACAGCGACGTGATGGCGGCGCGCGCGACCGGCTTCGCGATGCTCGCGAGCGCGAGTGTCCAGGAGGCGCACGACCTGGCGCTCGTCGCGCACGCGGCCTCGCTGCGTAGCCGGATCCCGTTCCTGCACTTCTTCGACGGCTTCCGCACCTCGCACGAGATGAGCCGGATCGAGCTGCTCGCCGACGACGACCTGCGCGCGCTGGTGGCGGAGGCGGACGTGCTCGCGCACCGGGCGCGCCGCCTGACGCCGGACCGGCCGGTCCTGCGCGGCTCGGCGCAGAACCCCGACGTCTTCTTCCAGGCCCGCGAGGCGGCGAACCCCTTCTACGACGCGCTGCCGGAGATCGTACAGGGGAGGATGGACGCGCTCGGCGCCCGGACCGGCCGCCGCTATGGGCTCGTGGACTACGCCGGCGCCCCGGATGCGGAGCGCGTGCTCGTCCTGATGGGTTCGGGCGCCGGCGCGGCGCGCCAGGCGGTTGCCGCCCTGTGCGAGCGCGGCGAGCGGGTGGGGCTGCTGGTCGTGCGCCTCTATCGCCCGTTTCCCGGGCGCGCGCTGTGCGCGGCGCTCCCGGCGAGCGTGCGCGCGCTCGCCGTCCTCGACCGCAGCAAGGAGCCGGGCGCGCCGGGCGAGCCCCTCTACCAGGACGTCGTGGCGGCCCTCTGCGCGCAGGGCGGCGGCCGCGCCGCGCGGATGCCGCGCGTGATCGGCGGCCGTTACGGGCTCGCCTCGAAGGAGTTCACGCCCGCGATGGCGAAGGCCGCCCTCGACGAGCTCGCGCGAGAGGCACCCCGCAACGGCTTCACGCTCGGGATCGTGGACGACGTGACGCACCGGAGCCTGCCGGTCGCGAGCGACTTCCGCGTTCCGCACCAGGGTGTGAGCGCGGTCTTCTTCGGGCTCGGCAGCGACGGCACCGTGGGCGCCACCAAGAGCACGGTCCGCATCCTCGGCGAGCAGGCGGGCCTCTTCGCCCAGGGCACCTTCGTCTACGACTCCAAGAAGTCGGGTGCCATCACCGTCTCGCACCTGCGCTTCGGGACGCGCCCGATCGAAGCGTCCTACCGGATCGACGAGGCCGACTTCGTGGCCTGCCACCAGTTCGGGCTGCTCGAGCGGGTCGACGTGCTCGGGTGTGCGGCGCCCGGCGCGACGCTCCTGCTCGACAGCCCGTACGGCCCCGAGGCGGTGTGGGAGCACCTGCTGCGGGAGGTCCAGGAGGAGATCCTCCGCAAGCGGCTCTCGCTGTGGGTGATCGACGCGCACCGGGTGGCGCGCGAGGTCGGCATGGCCAATCGCATCAACACCGTGATGCAGCCCTGCTTCTTCGCGCTCGCCGGCGTGCTGCCGCGCGAGCAGGCGATCGCGGCGATCCGCGAGTCGGTGCGCCGGGCCTACGCGAAGCGCGGGCCGGCGGTGGTCGAGCGCAACCTGGCGGCCGTGGACGGCTCGCTCGCCGCGCTGCGCCGGGTGGCGGTGCCCGCGGCGGCGAGCGCCACGCGTCGCCGCGCGCCCCTGGTCCCCCCCGAGGCCCCCGCCTTCCTCCAGCGCGTGACGGCGCGCCTGCTCGCGGGAGAGGGCGACCGGCTGCCCGTGAGCGCGCTGCCCGCCGACGGCACCTTCCCGACCGGGAGCGCCCGCTACGAGAAGCGCGCGATCGCGCAGGAGATCCCGATCTGGGACCCCGCGCTGTGCATCGACTGCGGCAAGTGCGCGCTGGTGTGCCCGCACGCCGCGATCCGCATGAAGGCGTACCCGGAGGCGGAGCTCGCGGGCGCGCCCCCGGGCTTCCCCTCGAAGCCCTTCCGCTCGCGCGAGCTCCCGGATCGGCTGCTCACGATCCAGGTG
The DNA here is from genome assembly GCA_035063765.1 of Deltaproteobacteria bacterium. Classification (NCBI taxonomy): domain Bacteria; kingdom Pseudomonadati; phylum Myxococcota; class Myxococcia; species Deltaproteobacteria bacterium. The sequence goes on along the minus strand of JAPSFT010000016.1, from coordinate 83,618 downwards.
GCACCGGACGACTGCACCGGCTGCGGCGTGTGCGTGGACGTGTGCCCGGCACGCAGCAAGACGGAGGTCAAGCGCAAGGCGATCCGCATGGCACCGGCCGCCGCGCACCGCGACCGCGAGCGGCCCCGCTTCGAGTTCTTCCTGGGCCTCTCCGACCCCGATCCGGCCGGCTTCTCCGCGGCCACGGTGAAGCACAGCCAGTGCCTCCCGCCGCTCTTCGAGTTCTCCGGCGCGTGCGCCGGTTGCGGCGAGACCCCGTACCTCAAGCTGCTCTCGCAGCTCTTCGGCGACCGCATCCTGGTGGCCAACGCCACCGGCTGCTCGTCGATCTACGGCGGGAACCTCCCGACGACGCCCTGGACGGTGAACCGCGCGGGCCGCGGGCCCGCCTGGGCGAACTCGCTCTTCGAGGACGACGCGGAGTTCGGCCTCGGCATGCTGCTCGCGCTCGAACGACACCGCGACGAGGCCCGCATGCTGCTCACGCGGCTCGCCCCGCGCATCGGCGAGGAGCTGGCGCGCGGGATCCTGGCGGCCGGGCAGGCGGACGAGGCCTCGATCGCGGCACAGCGCGAGCGCGTGGCGGCGCTGCGGGTGGCGCTCGGCGGGATCGCGGGCCCGGAGTCGGCGGCCGCGCAGAGGCTCCTCTCGCTCGCCGACGATCTCGTGCGCAAGAGCGTGTGGGTGGTGGGAGGCGACGGCTGGGCCTACGACATCGGCACCGGCGGGCTCGACCACCTGCTCGCCTCGGGCCGTGACGTGAACGTGCTGGTGCTCGACACCCAGGTCTACTCCAACACGGGCGGGCAGGCCTCGAAGGCCACGCCGCGCGGGGCGGTCGCGAAGTTCGCCTCGGCAGGCCGCGCGGTGGCCCGCAAGGACCTGGGCCTGCTCGCGAGCAGCTACGGCAACGTGTACGTGGCCCAGGTGGCGATGGGCGCCGACGACGCCCAGTGCGTCAAGGCCTTCCTCGAAGCGGAGGCCTGGCCGGGCCCCTCGCTCCTGATCGCCTACAGCACCTGCATCGCGCACGGCATCGACATGACCCGCTCGATGAGCCGCCAGCGCGACGCCGTGCGCAGCGGCTTCTGGCCGCTCTACCGCTACCACCCGGGCCCCGGACCCCACCAGCGCCCCTTCCAGCTCGACAGCCGCGCCCCGACGCTGCCGATCGCGGAGTTCGCCGCCGGCGAGGCGCGCTTCGCCGTGCTCCAGCGCAGCGACCCGCAGCGCGCGCGCCACCTGCTGGCGCTCGCGCAGGCCGACGCGGACGAACGCTGGCGGCTCTACGAGCAGCTCAGCCGGGTCGAGCGCACCCTGCCGCACGAGCACGAGGAGTAGAGGCGATGGCCGACCTGCGCACGGAGTACCTGGGCCTGGCGCTGCGGACGCCGCTGGTCGCCTCCTCGTCGCCGCTCACGGGCGACCTCGACGACCTGCGCCGCCTCGAGGACGCCGGGGCGTCGGCCGTCGTGCTGCCCTCGCTCTTCGAGGAGGAGATCGAGTTCGAGGCGCTCGAGATCCACCGCCTGCTCGAGACGGGCGCCGAGGCCTTCGCGGAGGCGCCGAGCTACTTCCCGGAGCTGGCGGACTACGACACCGGGCCGGAGCGCTACCTCGAGCTGGTGGCCCGGGCCAAGCAGGTGCTCGGGGTCCCCGTGATCGCGAGCCTCAACGGCGTGTCGCTCGGCGGCTGGACCGAGTACGCGCGCCGGGTCGAGCAGGCCGGCGCCGACGCGATCGAGCTGAACCTCTACCTGGTGGCGGCGGACCCCGCGCTCACCGCCCAGGCGGTCGAGGCGCGCCAGCAGGAGCTCGTGCGCACGGTGGCGGAGGCGGTGCGCATCCCGCTCTCCGTCAAGATCGGGCCCTACTACACGGCCCTCGCCCACGCGGCGCGCGAGCTGGTCGCCGCCGGCGCGCGCGGCCTCGTGCTCTTCAACCGCTTCTACCAGCCCGACCTCGACCTCGAGACGCTCGAGCCCGTCCCGCGGCTCTCGCTCTCGAGCTCCGAGGAGCTGCGCCTCCCGCTGCGCTGGATCGCGATCCTGCGCGGGCAGCTCGCGGCATCGCTCGCGGCCACGAGCGGCGTCCACGGCGTCGAGGACGTGGCGAAGGTGCTGCTCGCCGGCGCGGACGTGGCGATGCTCGCCTCGGCCCTGCTCCTGCACGGGCCCGGGCACCTGCGCGAGCTCGAGCGCGGCCTGCTGGCATGGCTCGGCGAGCGCGACTACGAGTCGGTGCGCCAGCTCCGCGGGAGCATGAGCCGGCACGCGGTGGCCGACCCCACCGCCTACGAGCGCGGCAACTACCTGCGCACGCTCCGCTCCTACTCGAGCCGCTTCCCGAGCTGAGCGGCGGCGGAGCCACCGGCCGCCTCCCGCGCCACCGCGACCGCGAGCTGGCCGACCGCGAGGCCGCCGTCGCCGGGCGGGAGGCGGCGGTGGAGGAGCGGCTCGAGCCCGGCCGCGAGGAGCCGCGTGCGCACGGCCTCGAGGAGCCGGCGGTTCTGGAAGCAGCCGCCGGTCAGCACGACCGCCGTGAGGCGGCGCGCGCGCGCCCAGCCGGCCGCCGCCGCGGCCAGCGTCGCGGCCAGCTCCTCGTGGAAGGCCGCGGCCAGCCCGGGGACCGCCGCGCCGCGGGCGCGTGCGATCGTGAGGGCGCGCACGAGCGGGGCCACCTCGATCACCACGCCCGGGGCGACACCGGATCGCGAGCCTGCGCCGAGCGCGCCCGGGAGGGTGGCCGGCTCGGCCGCCTCGGCCGCGGACTCGAGCGCGAGCGCGGCCTCGGCTTCGTGGCTCGCCTCGTCGACCAGGTCGAGGAGCGAGGCCAGCGCGTCGAAGAGCCGCCCGCACGAGGAGGTGGGGGGGCTGGCGATCCCCCGCGCGGCGATCGTCTCGAGCGCGGCGAGCCGGGCCGGGTCGCGCCGCGCGTGCCAGGGGAGGCGCGGGGCGCCTTCCGGGAAGGCGCGGCGCAGCCAGACGGCGGCCATGCGCCACGGCTCGCGCGCGGCGGCGTCACCGCCCGCGAGCGGGACGGGCTCGAGGTGGGCGAGCCGCTCGCAGCGCGCGAGCTCGACCTCGAGGAGCTCGCCGCCCCAGAGCGTGCCGTCGAGCCCGTAGCCGAGACCGTCGAGCGCGAGCGCAAGGGCGGGCCCGGCCCGGCCGTGCTCGACCAGGCAGGCCGCCGCGTGCGCGTGGTGGTGCTGGACGGAGGCGGTGCGGGGAGCGAGCTGTGCGGCGAGCGCCGCGCCCGCGCCGTCGGGGTGGAGGTCGTGGGTGGCGAGGGCGGGCGCGACGCCCGCGAGCCGCGCGAGGCCGGCTGCGCGGTCGCGCGCCGCGTCGAAGGCGGCGGCGCCCGCGAGGTCCCCCACGTGCTCGCCGAGCAGCAGCTCGCCGCCGCAGGCGAGGGCGGGCGCGCACTTGAGCTCGCCTCCCAGGGCGACGACCGGCTCGCGCGCTCGGAGCCCGCCCGGCAGCGCGAGCACGAGCGGTGCGCTCGCGCGCGAGAGGCGGATCGGGATCGGGCCCGCAGGGGCGCTGCGATACACCGGGTCGTCGTTCGGCCGCAGCACCGCGCGGTCGTGGCCGACGACGAGGTCGGCGAGGCCGGCGAGCCGGGCGCGCGCCTCGTCGTCGCGGTGGAGGATCGGCTCGCCGCCGAGGTTGGCCGAGGTGAGCACGAGCGCCGGAAAGCGCGGAGCGTCCCGCTCGGGCGTGGTCCCCGGCGCGAAGAGGAGCAGGTGGTGCGCGGGCGCCACCGGGAGCAGCACGCCGAGGTCGGCGATCCCGGGTGCGAGCGCCTCCGCGAGGCCGAGCGCGTGGGGCCCGCGCGGGCGGCGCGGCGCGACGACCACCGCGCGCGCGGGGCCCGCGAGGAGCTCCCGCTCGGCGGCGCCGAGCCGGACGATCCGCTCCGCGGTGGCGAGGTCGGGGGCGAGCAGGGCGAAGGGCTTGGCGGGGCGGTCCTTGCGGCGGCGCAGGGTGCGGACGGCGTCGTCGCGGGTCGCGTCGACGGCGAGGTGGTAGCCGCCGTAGCCCTTGAGGGCGACCACGGCGCCCGCGTGCAGCGCCCGGGCGGCGTGCTCGAGCGCGTCGCCCGCGAGCGCGCCGCCGCCCGGCTCGAAGGCGCACAGCCGCGGGCCGCAGGCGGGGCAGGCGATCGACTCCGCGTGGTGGCGGCGGTCGGCCGGATCGTGGTACTCGGCGTGGCAGTCGGCGCAGGGAGGGAAGGGCGCGAGCGCGCTGCGCTCGCGGTCCCAGGGCAGCGCCGCGAGCACCGCCGCGCGCGGCCCGCAGCTCGCGCAGTGGGTGAAGGCGTAGCGATGGCGGCGCGCGCGCGGGTCGAAGAGCTCGCGCAGGCAGTCGCTGCAGATCGCGACGTCGAGCGGTACGCGCGGGGCGGCGGCGGGCGCGCCGGCCCGGCTCTCGACGATCGCGAACGCCACCTCGCCGCGCGGGGCCACCTCGGCCATCTCGATCGCCTCGATGTGCGCGCCCGGTGGCGGCGCGCTCGCGAGCGCGGCCACGAAGCGATCGACGGCCTCCTCGCTGCCCTCGATCGCGACCGCGAAGCCGTCGGCACCGTTGCGCGCGGCGCCGCCGAGCCCGAGCTCCCGCGCGCGCCGGGCGGCCCAGGGGCGGAAGCCCACGCCCTGCACCGCGCCGCGCACGCGCAGCTCGCGGCGCACGCGCGCCATCAGCAGATCCGCGGCAGCGGCTCGCCTTCGGGCAGCACGAGCAGCCGGCGGGCACCCATGCGCGTGCGCACGACCACGCGCGGCGCGCCCGCGCGCACGCGGCCGATGCGCGCCGCGCCGCGCCCGAGCGGGTGGCTGCGCAGCGCCGCGAGCGCGCGCTCGGCGTCGGCCTCGGCGACGAAGGCCACGCAGCGGCCCTCGCTCGCCAGGAAGAGCGGGTCGAGACCGAGCAGCTCGCAGGCCGCGCGCACCGGCGCGTCCACCGGCACGGCGGCCTCGTCGATCTCGAGCTCGGCGCCGGCGCCGCGCGCGATCTCGTGGAGCACCGCGCCGAGCCCGCCGCGGGTGGGGTCGCGCAGGCAGCGGGTCCCGGGCACGGCTTCGAGCAGGGCCTCGACCATCGGCCCGATCCATGCGGAATCACTCATGATCTCGGACTCGAAGTGGAGGCCCTCGCGGACCGAGAGCACGGCGGCGCCGTGGCAGCCGATCGGCCCCGAGGCCAGCACCGCGTCGCCCTCGCGCACCCGCCCGGGCCCGAGCTCGCGGGCGCCCGGCACGAGGCCCACCGCGGCGGTCGTGACGAACAGGCCGTCGCCCTTGCCGCGCTCCACGACCTTGGTGTCGCCGGTCGCCACCGGCACGCCCGCATCGGCGGCCGCGCGGGCGAGCGAGTCGACGACGCCCGCGAGCGTCGCGAGCGGGAGCCCCTCCTCGAGGATCAGCGCGCAGGAGAGCGCGAGCGGGCGCGCGCCGCACATCGCGAGATCGTTGAGCGTGCCGTGCACCGCGAGCGAGCCGATGTCGCCGCCCGGGAACACGAGGGGCGACACGACGAAGCCGTCGGTCGTGAAGGCGAGCCGCCCGCCGGCCGCCCCGAGCACCGCGCCGTCGTGGCGCGGGGCGAGCAGGTCGTTCGCGAGGCGCGGCCAGAGCAGGGTCTCGAACAGGCGCGCGCTCGCGCCGGCGCCGGCCCCGTGCGGCAGCGTCACGCGCCCGGTCTCGGCCGCCGGCGCCGGGCAGCTCGGCGCGAGCAGGCCGGTGAGGTCGGGTCGGTCGTTCATGGCGGATGCTCCAGGGCGCGCGCGCCCGATGCTTCGAGCGGACTCACGGGGCCTCCTCCGCGCCGCGCCAGCGGAAGTAGGCGGCACAGGCGCCCTCGGGCGAGACCATCGGCGCGCCGAGCGGATGCTCGGGCGTGCAGCCGCGCCCGAACGCGGGGCACGCGGGGGGGCGCAGCGCGCCGCGCAGGACGTCGGCCGCGCGGCAGGCCTCGGGCTCGCGCGCCGGCTCCCGCGCCGCGCACGCCGGGAAGGCCTGCTCGGCATCGAGCGCGCGGTAGCGGTCGCGCAGCACGAGCCCGCCGCGCGGCACCAGGCCGATCCCGCGCCAGGGCCGGTCGGCGACCGCGAAGACCTCGTCGACGAGCGCGCGCGCCGCGGGGTTGCCCTCCGGGCGCACCGCGCGCCGGTACTGGTTCTCGACCCGCGCCGCGCCGTCCTCGAGCTGGGCCACGGCGAGGGCCAGTCCCTCGAGGATGTCGACCGGCTCGAAGCCGGTCGCCACGATCGGCACGCGATGGCGAGCGGCGATCGACTCGTACTCGGCGGTGCCCATCACCGTGCACACGTGGCCGGCGGCGAGGAAGGCATGGACGCGGGCGTCGGGCGCCGCCGCGATCGCCTCGAGCGCGGGCGGCACGCGCACGTGCGCGACGAGCAGGAAGAAGTTGGCGAGACCCCGCGCGAGCGCCCAGCGCGCGGCGGCCGCCGCCGCGGGCGCCGTGGTCTCGAAGCCCACCGCCAGGAAGACCACCGGCTGCGGCGCGATGCGCTCGGCGAGCCGGGCGGCGTCGAGCGGGGTCGCCACGACGCGCACGTCGCCCCCCCGTGCGCGCGCGGCGAAGAGGTCCCCGCGCGAGCCCGGCACGCGGAGCATGTCGCCGAAGCTGCACACGATGGCGCCGGCCTCCTCGGCGATCGAGGCGGCACGGTCGAGCGTCTCGAGCGGCGTCACGCAGACGGGGCAGCCCGGGCCGTGGAGCAGCTCGACGGCGGGTGCCACGAGCTGGTCGAGGCCGTGCTCGACGATCGCGTGGGTCTGGCCGCCGCACACCTCCATCACGGTCCAGCGGCGCGTGGCGCGGCGCACGACCGCCGTGGCCAGCGCGTGCGCGAGCGCCGGGTCGCGGTACTCGTCGACGAGCCTCACGAGCCCGCCTCCCCCGCGCGGGCGGCCTCGGCGAGCAGGCGCAGGCTCGCGGCGGCGGCCTCCGCGTCGAGCGTCTGGAGCGCCATGCCCGCGTGCACGAGCACCCAGGCGCCCGCGGCGGCCCCGGGCAGGGTCTCGAGGCAGACGCGCTGGCGCACGCCGCCGAAGTCGACGCGCGCCATCCGCAGGCCCGCCTCCTCGAAGACGCTCTCGATCCGGCCCGGGACGGCGAGGCACATCGCTCAGGCTCCTCCCTCGCGTACCCAGGCCAGCCACCCGGGGATGCCGGCGCCCGTGCGTGCCGACACGACGAGATGTCGGATGCCGGGCTGGATCCGGCGCGCCGCGGCGGCGCAGCGCTCGACGTCGAAGTCGACGTGCGGGAGCAGGTCCGCCTTGGTCACCACGAGCAGGTCCGCCGTCGCGAAGAGGCCCGGGTACTTCGCGGGCTTGTCGTCGCCCTCGGGCGTCGAGACGAGCACGACCCGGCGGCGCTCGCCGCACGGGAAGCCGGCCGGGCAGACGAGGTTGCCGACGTTCTCGATCCACACGCGTGCCACGCCTTGGAGGTCGAGCGCGGCGAGCGCGTGCCCGACCAGGTGCGCGTCGAGGTGGCAGGCCGCTCCGGTCGTGACCTGTGCCGCGCGCGCGCCGAGGGCCGCCACCCGGCGCGCGTCGTGGTCGGTGGCGCAGTCGCCCTCCACGACGGCCTCGCGCGCCGCGGCCTCCGGCCCGAGCGCCCGGAAGGTCGCCTCGAGCAGCGCCGTCTTGCCCGCGCCGGGCGCGCCCACGAGCCCGATCACGTCGATCCCCTGCGCGGCCAGCTCCTGGCGCAGCCGCTCGGCGGCCGCCGCGTTGTGCGCGAGGAGCGAGCGCTCGACGGCGACCCGGCGCGGCGCGCCGCCGTGATCGTGGGCGGGGACCACCTGCACCGGCGCCGGATCGGCCTCGCCGCAGCCGCACACGCCGCACATCAGGACACCTCCAGCGCGCGGAGCACGAGATCGACGCCGGGCACGCGCTCGATGCGCAGCGCCGCGCCCGCCGCCTTCGTCCCCTGCGCACAGATCGGGAACGCGGCCGCGAGCGCCTCGGGGACGCACCCCGACCACTCGCCCACGGCGAGCTCGACGGCCAGGATGCGCGCGGCGCCCGCTTCGGCCGCGGAGCGCTCCGCGAGGGCGAGCAGCGAGAGGCAGAGCTTCGCCTCATGCATCGTGCGGGCCCTCCGCGGACGGCCCCAGGATCTCGCGCGCGATCGCGAGCGCGTGCTCCGCCGCCGCCCCGAGCGCACCGGCGACCGCGGGCGAGAGCGTCGCGCGGTCGCGGGTGCCCGCCTCGATGGCGAGCACCTCGATGCGTGCGGGGGCGCGGCCGAGCGCGGCGGCGAGCGAGAGCGCCTGCGCCACCCCGAGCCCGTGCGAGGAGGCCGGCCAGGTGCGCGCGAGCGCGCCGCGCGCGATGCGGCGCAGCGAGCCGGGCGCCGCCCCCGTGCGCGAGGCGTCCACGATCACCGCCGCCTCGGCGCCCTCGAGCGCGTCGAGCAGGTCCGGGATCGGGCGCTCGCACAGGTGCACCTCGATCCCGCTCGGGAGCGGGCGGGCCGCCAGCGCCTCGGCGACCGCGAGGCCCGCGACGTCGTCGCCGCGCCGCGTGCCGACGCCGATCACGTGGACGCGCATGGCTCCCTCCGGTCGATCGTCACGGTCAGGAAGTGGGTCGCGCACGAGATGCAGGGGTCGTAGTCGCGGATCGCGGCCTCCGCCAGGCGCCGGCCCTCGTCCTCGCCCGTGGCGAGCAGGCGCGGGGCCAGCGCGCGCAGGTCGGCCTCGATCTGGGCCTGGTTCTGTGCCGTCGGCGGGACGATCCGGAGCCGGCGCACGTCGCCCTGCGCGTCCGTCTCGAGGCCGACGTAGAGGATGCCGCGCGGCGCCTCGGTGACGGCGTGCCCCACGCCGGCGCGCGGGGCGCACGCGGCCGCCGCCTCCTCGCCCGGAGCCGGCCCCGCGTCGATCACGGCGAGCGCCTCGTCGATCGCCTGGATCACCTCGATCCCGCGCGCGAGGACCGAGGCCGCCGGATCGGGCCGCGCGAAGCGCGCGGCGAGCCCTTCGAAGGCCGCCGCCGCCGCGGGCAGCAGGTGATCGGCGTTCAGGCACAGGCGCGCCAGCGGCCCGACCAGGTAGGGCGTCCCGGTCGCGCGCACGCGCGCGTGCAGCGCCGTCGAGTGCGGGACCTGGAGCTCCTCGAAGACCCGGTCGAAGTCGGCGGGCGCGGCGTCGATCCCGCGCGAGGAGACGACGCGGCCTTCGTTCATCGGGTACTCGCCGGGATGGCGGAGCGCCACCAGCTCGATCTCCTGCGGCCGGCTCCGCGCCGGGAGGGCGCTGAACCAGCGCAGCAGGGCCTCGGCCTCGCCGCGCGCCGGGCGCAGCGCCTCGCCGAGCTCGCGCAGCTCGCCGGCCGCCGGCATGCGGTGGAACCCCCCGATACGGACCCCGACCGGATTCACCGAGCGGCCGCCGAGCAGGATCAGGATCCGGTTGCCGAGCTTGCGCAGGCGCAGCGCGCGCTCGACCTCGCCGCGGTGGATGCGCGCGATCGCGATCGCGTCGTCGAGGCCCAGGAGGTCGGGCGCCGCCAGGAACATCATGTGGAGGAGATGGCTCTCGAGCCACTCGCCGGCGTAGTAGAGCCGGCGCAGGGCCCGCACGGCCGGCGCCGGCGTCACGCCCCAGGCCGCCTCGATCGCGTGGACCGCGCTCATCTGGTAGGCGACCGGGCAGATCCCGCAGATGCGCGCCATGAGGTCGGGCAGCTCGTCGGCGCGGCGCCCGCGCGCGAAGGCCTCGAAGAAGCGCGGCGGCTCGTAGATCTCGAGCCGCAGGTCGGTGACCCGGCCGTCCTCCACCGTGAGGTGGAGGGCGCCCTCGCCCTCCACCCGCGCCAGGGCCCCCACCTCGATGCGCCGGCGCTCAGTCATGGGGCCCGTCCTTGCGCTCGAGCGCGTCGGCGAGCGAGCGGAACTCGCGCCGCCAGCCGTTGATGTGGCGCAGGCGCCGCACGGCGTCGCGCCGCGCGAGGCCGGCGGCCTCGAAGGCGCGCAGCAGCGAGGCCGGGTTCGGGTCGGCGGCGGGGCCGAAGCAGCCGTAGCAGTCCCGGCCGAGGCCCGGGCAGATCGCGCCGCAGCCGGCACGCGTCACCGGACCCAGGCACGGCACGCCGCGCGTGACCAGGACGCAGGGCTGGCCGCGCCGCTTGCACTCCAGGCAGACGCTCGCGAGGGGCAGGTCCGGGCGGGTGCCGAGGAGCAGGCGCACGAGCACGCGCAGGAGCTGTCCGCGGTCGATCGGACAGCCCTGGAGCTCGTGGTCGACCGCCACGTGCTCGGCGATCGGCGTCGAGGTGGGGAGCGCCGCGATCCACTCGGGCCGGGGGTAGACGTGCGCCTTCCACTCCTCGAGCTCCGCGAGGTTGCGCAGCGCCTGGATGCCGCCGCTCGTCGCGCAGGCCCCGATCGTCACGAGGAGCCGGCTCTGCGCGCGGATCGCCCGGATCCGCTCGGCGTCGTGCGGGGTCGTGATGCTGCCCTCGACGAGCGCCACGTCCCAGGGTCCCGGGACGACGCGGCTCGAGGCCTCGAGGAAGTGCGCGATCTCGACGCGCTCGGCGAGCGCGAGCAGCTCCTCCTCGAGGTTCAGGATCGAGAGCTGGCAGCCGTCGCAGGACGCGAACTTGAAGACCGCGAGCCGCGGCCGGGCCGGGGCGGGGGCCGGGGCCGTCACAGCCCGTGCACGCCGAAGAAGCGGCCGAGCCGCCTCACCGGGAAGATCGGGCCGTCCTTGCACACGAACTCGGGGCCGAGCTGGCAGTGCCCGCACCAGCCCACCGCACAGTGCATGTTGCGCTCGAGCGACACGAAGATGCGATCGTCCGAGACCCCGCGGCGGCGCAGGATCCGGATCGCATAGCGCATCATCACCTCGGGGCCGCAGATCAGCACGACGGTCCGCGAGGGGTCGAGCTCCACCTCCTCGAAGTGCTCGGTCACGACCCCGGTGCGGTCGCGCCAGACCCGGTCGGGCTGGTCGGTCGTCAGCACCACGGTGGTGTCGGGCTGGCGCCGCCAGGCCTCGAAGCGTGACGCGTGTACGAGATCGGCGGGCTTCTTCACGCCGTGCAGCACCGTGATGTGCCCGTAGCTCGCACGGCGCCGGAACATGTAGTCGATCGCGCCCGAGACCGGCGCGCAGCCGAGCCCGCCGGTCACGACCAGGACGTCCTTGAAGCGGGCCTCCTGGAGCGGCCAGCCGTTGCCGTAGGGCCCGCGCAGCCCGAGCACGTCGCCGGGGCCGAGCCGCTCGATCACGGCGGTGGTGCGGCCGACGATCCGGATCGTGTGCTCGAGATCGGCGTCGTCGGGATCGGAGGAGATCGAGATCGCCACCTCGCCGACGCCGGGCACGTACACCATGTTGAACTGCCCGGGCTGGAAGTCGAAGCGCGGCCGTGCCGCCGGGTCGAGGAGGCGCAGCCGGAACGCGTGCAGGTCGGCGCCGAAGGAGCGCTTCTCGACGATCTCGGCGGGCTCCGGGAGCAGCGGCGAGACGGGGCGGATGGCGCCGGGCGGCCCCGCGCTCGACGGGCCGGCGCTCACGGCGGGCTCGTCGCGGCGATCGCGGCGACCTCCTCGGTCAGGTCGATCCCGACCGGGCACCAGGTGATGCAGCGCCCGCAGCCGACACAGCCCGAGCTGCCGAACTGGTCGATCCAGCTCGCCAGCTTGTGCACCAGCCACTGGCGGTAGCGCTCCCGGATGTGGGGGCGGAAGTTGAGGCCGTGGACCTGCGCGTGCTCGACGTCGAAGCAGGAGCTCCACTGGCGCACGCGCACGGAGCCCTGGAGATCGAGGGCCGGCTCGTCGCGGACGTCGTGGCAGAAGCAGGTGGGGCAGACCAGGGTGCAGTTGGCGCACGAGAGGCAGCGCTCGGCCACCTCGTCCCAGCGCGGGTGCTCGAGGTGGTCGTAGAGCAGGCCGGGCAGCCGCTCGCGCGGCAGCGCGCGCTGCATGCCGGCCGCGCACGCCTGGTAGCCGGCCTCCTCTCCGGCCAGCGCCTCGGCGGGCGCGGCGTCGAGCGCGAGCGCGGCGAGGAGCGCGGCGCCCGCTTCGCTCCCGGCGCGCGCCACGAACCCCGCCGTGCCGCCGGGCCCGCCGGAGCCGAGCTCCGTCAGGGCCAGGTCGAAGCCGGCGTGCGGCCGGGGCCCCGTGTCCATCGAGGCGCAGAAGCAGGTCGGGGCGGCGCGCGTGCAGCCCACCGCGACCAGGAAGAGCCGGCCGCGGCGCGCCGCGTAGCTCGGGTCGGGGAAGCGGTCGCGCAGGAAGATCCGGTCCTGGACGGCGAGCGCAGCGAGGTCGCAGGCGCGCACGCCGAGGAGCGCGATCCGCTCGGCGTCGGGGCGGATCGGCTCGGCGCGGAAGGGGCGGCCGGGGCCGGCGCGCGCGTCCATCTCGATCTGGAGCAGGGGCTCGCGCGGGGCGAAGACGAAGGGCTTGATCGAGCCCGCCCCGTTCACGACCCCGAACACCTCCTCCTCGCCGGCGCGGCGGCTCACGCGGTAGCGCCCCGGACCCTGCTCGTCACGCCAGCCGCCGGGCAGCTCGCCGCTCGCCGGGAGGTCGTCGAAGCGGAGGCTCCCCTCGTGCACGACGGGGCCGAGCACGCGATGGCCGTGCGCGCGCAGCGCCGCGACGAGCCGCGGCAGCTCCGCCCGGGCGAGCCAGCGCGGCGTGGGTTCTTCTGCCCGACGATGTGACATCTCGCTACACCGTTCCGGGCGGATGCGCTCCCGGCTCGCGTCCGCTCCTCGCCCCGGAACGGACTGCACGGCGCGTGCCGCCGCGTGCGCGAGCGACTCTACTCCGCCGGGGCGCATCTGGGCCGGAGAATCGTCCGGCCAGGGGTCGGCCGGTCCGGGTGCCGTTGCTCGCGGCTGCTCCTGCGCTGCTCGGGGACGGGCTCACGACCCACCCCGTCGCCGTCGGTCCCGCCGTGCCCAGCGCGGCGCCCACCGTCCTCGAGCCGCCGGACGAGGGCCGGCCCGGAGGCGGTTCCGAAGCCTGGGTCGCGTGCCACGACGAGCCGCCGGCACCTGGGAGTACCGGGACGCTCAGCCAGCTAGCGCCGGGCGCGGGCGCGCGGGATCGCCAGCTCGGCGATCGCCCAGCTCAGGCCGACGAAGCCGGCGACCACGGCGAGGGCGTGGGCGTCGAGCGGTGCCAGGTGCAGGAGCGTGCGCCCGGCCGGCAGCGCGATGACCGCGGCCTGGATCGCGACGCCGGCCGCCACCGCGGCGTGGAGCGCGGGATTCGTGAGCGCGGCGTGGCGCACGCGCCGCGCGGGATAGGCGTAGGCGAGCTTCGCGAGCGACTGGGCGAGGAAGGTCACGGTCTGGACCGCGAGGAGCGTGTAGCCGAGGGGAGGCAGCGCGAGGAGCAGCGCCACGCCGAGCCCGCCCTTCGCGAGGCCGCTCGACCAGACGAAGCGGGTGGAGGCGCGGTCGAGCAGCGGGCTGGCCGGCGGGCGGGGCGGGCGCCGCATCACGTCGGGGCTGCGGCCGACGGCCAGCGCGAGCGCCGGCGGCCCGTCGCCGAGGAAGTTGATCCACAGGATCTGCAGCGCGCTGAGCGGCAAGAGGAGCGCGCCGCCGGGGTCGCGCAGGCCGAGGACCCAGGAGCCGACGGCGCCCGCGACCACCAGGAACACGAGCGCCACGTTGGTGGAGAAGGTGAAGCGGAGGAAGGCCTGGATGTTCTCGTAGATGTTGCGGCCTTCCTCGATCGCGTCGACGATCGTCGCGAAGTCGTCGTCGAGCAGGACGATGTCGGCGACCTCGCGCGCCACGTCGCTGCCGCGCTGCCCCATCGCGACGCCGACCGCCGAGCGCTTGAGGGCCGGCGCGTCGTTGATCCCGTCGCCCGTCACCGCCACGATCTCGCCCGCCGCCTCGAGCGCCTCGACGAGGCGCAGCTTGTGCTCGGGGGCCATCCGCGCGAAGACGCTCGTGCGGCCCACGGCGGCGCGCAGGGTGGCGGCGTCCATGGCCTCGACCTCGGGCCCGGTCAGGACGCGGCCGTCCTCCACGAGGCCGATCGCACGCGCCACGGCCTGCGCGGTCCCGGGATGGTCGCCCGTCACGAGCACGATGCGGATCCCCGCGCTGCGCGCCTGCGCGATGGCGCCCGCCACCTCCGGCCGCGGCGGGTCCCAGAGCAGCACCAGGCCGAGGAAGCGCAGGCCGGCCTCGGCGTCGCCGGCGCCGCAGGCGAGGGCGAGCACGCGGTGGCCTTCCTGCGCCGCCTCGGCGGCGCGCCGCTCCCAGCGCTCGCGCTCGCCCGCCTCGAGCGACGAGCGTGCCAGCAGCACCTCGGGTGCGCCCTTGCAGTAGCTGCGCCGCCCGCCCGGCCCGGCCACCGTCACGCGCATGAACTTCCAGGCGCTGTCGAAGGGGCGCTCACCGACGCGGGGATGCGTCGCACGCAGCCCCTCCACGTCCACGCCCTGCTCGAGGAGGTGGCGCACGAGCCCGAGCTCGAGCGGGTCGCCTGCACCCGTGCCGGGGGCGGCGTCGTTGGCGAGCGCCATCGCGAGCTGGGCCTGCTCGGGGTCGTTGCTCTCGACGGCCTGGACCCCCATGCGGCTCTCCGTGAGCGTGCCGGTCTTGTCGGTGGCGATCACGGTGACGGACCCGAGCGCCTCCACCGCGGACAGCCGGCGCACGACCGCGCGGCGCCGCGCCATCCGCTTCACCCCGAAGGCGAGCGTCAGCGTGACGACGGCGGGCATCCCCTCCGGTACGGCCGCCACGGCGAGGGCCACCGCGAAGAGGAACACCTGGTCGAAGCGTCCGATCCCCTCGGCGGCGACCCCGGCCGCTGCGAGCGCGAGCGCGAGGCCCCCGATCACCAGCGTGATCCGGCGCCCCAGTGCGTCGAGGCGCCGCTCGAGCGGCGTGGGCTCGGTCTCGATCCCGCCGAGCATCGTCGCGAGGCGGCCCATCGTGCTGCGCGCCCCGGTGTGGCGTACCGTGAGCAGGCCGCCGCCGCGCACGGCGAGCGTCCCGCTCGCCACCTCGTCGCCGGGCTCCTTCTCGGCCGGCAGCGACTCGCCGGTGAGCAGCGACTCGTCTACGAGCAGGCCGTGCTCCTCGACCAGCACGCCGTCGGCCGGCACCCGCTCGCCGGCCGCGAGCCGGACCAGGTCGCCCGGCACGAGGGTGCGTCCCGGCACGCGGACCGGCCGGCCGTCGCGCACCACCCAGGCGAAGGGCGCTGCGAGGACCGCGAGCTGTGCGAGCGCCTGCTCGGAGCGGTGCTCCTGGAAGGCGCCGAGCGCCGCGTTGAGCAGCAGCACCGCCGCGATCGCGATGCTCTCGACCGGCCAGCCTTCGCCGCCGTCCTCGAGCCAGAGCAGGAGGTCGAGGGCGAGGGCGGCGAGCAGCAGGTAGATCAGCGGGCTGCGGAACTGGCGCGCGAAGCGCAGCCACGGGCGCGGCGGCCGCGCACGGGGCAGGGCGTTCTCCCCATGGCGGCGCAGCGCCTCGGCCGCCTCCGCGCTCGTCAGCCCGCGCGCTTCCGCCATCGGCGCGGGACGATACCGCTTCCTCGCTACCGGCCCTGCACGGTGTCGAGCCAGTCGACGATCGCCTGGATCGAGCCGCGCTTGTGGACCTCGGTGCCGGCGCCGGGGGGGACGTCCCGGAGCAGGCGCTTGCCCCACACCGGCATCGCGGAGCTGCCGTGCGATCGCACCATGTCCCGGCCGTCGATCACCGCGACGAGCTTCGCCTTCGCGAGCGGGCTGCCGAAGCGCTCGCCGAGCCGCGTCAGGTCGGCAGGTGCCTGCTTCAGCTCGGAGGCCATCGGGCCGCCGCCCTTGGCGTCGCTCCCGTGACAGCTCGCGCAGTACTCGAGGAAGAGCTCGTGGCCCGAGGGCTCGGCTGCTGCCGCGTCCCCCATCCCGATCAGGAGCGCCGCGACCGGCGCAGCCAGCGCTGCAGCCGTCGCCATCCCGCGTCGTCGAAGCCGTTCCTGCATGGCAGCCCTCCTCGGCGCATTCTGCCATGGCCCGCCGGCGAACCCAACGCCCCTTCGCCCGGCTGTCGCCGGGGCGACGCCCGGGTCGGGGGCGGGTCCGTGCGAGGGGTTCTAGTCCCCGGCGGCGTAGCGCCGGTGCAGCTCCACCGGCGGCCCGCTCACGTGGCGCACGCGGAGGTTCAGGATCTCGACGAAGAGCGAGAACGCCATCGCCGAGTAGACGTAGCCCTTCCCGACGTGCTGGCCCGTGCCGTCGGCGATCAGGATCACCCCGATCAGCAGCAGGAAGGAGAGCGCCAGCATCTTCATGGTGGGATGGGCCTCGATGAAGCGGGCGATCGGATTCGCGAAGACCATCATGGCGAGCACCGCGAGGACCACCGCCGCGATCATCACCTCGATGCTGCGCGCCATGCCGACGGCAGTGATCACGGAGTCGAGCGAGAAGACGACGTCGAGCAGCATGATCTGGAGCAGGATCGACCCGTACGCGGCGTGCCGGCGCACCCCGCTCTCCTCGTGGGGGCCGCCCTCGAGCTTGTCGTGGATCTCCCAGGTGGCCTTCGCGACGAGGAAGAAGCCGCCGACGAGCAGGATCAGGTCGCGGCCCGTGAACTCGTGCTCGAAGGCCGTGAACAGGACCCGGGTGAGCTTCATCATCCAGGTGAGGGCCAGGAGGAGCCCGATCCGCATGCCCATCGCGAGCAGGAGGCCCACGCGGCGCGCGCCGGACTGCTGGTGGGCGGGGAGCTTCGCGGTCAGGATCGAGATGAAGACGATGTTGTCGATCCCGAGCACGATCTCGAGGCTCGTGAGCGTGAGCAGCGCAACCAGGTTCTCGGTGGTCAGGAGCGCGTCCATGGGCCCTCGTCCGGCGGTGGGAGGCGATCAGGTAGCTGCCGGCGCCGGTGCCGGCCAGCCGGCCGGGCCGGTTGGCGCGCGGCGGCCGGCTCGCGTACGGTGGCCCGCTGCGGAGGGGATGGCGATGCCCCACGAGCTCCCGTCGGCGACGACCCCGGCACGCGTGGGGCGCGCCGCGCGCGTGCGCGGCTGCGCCCGGGCCGTTCTCGCGCTGGCCCTCGCGAGCGCGCTGCCGGTCGAGCCCGCCCGCGCCGGGAGCGGCGAACGGCCGGTCCTGGAGCTGCCCCCCGCCGCCTGCGACGTCTGCACGCCCGGCAAGGAGCCGCCCCCCGCCGAGGTCGCCGATCGCACGCGCCAGCTCAACCAGGACGTCAACTGGCGCCAGCGGCCGGCCGAGGGCGACACGATCCCGCTCGGCACCGCGACCCGTGTCTGGCTCCAGCGCGCCTGGGCGAGTGGGCGCCTCCAGTCGGGTGTCGCGACGACGAGCGGGAGCTCGGTGGCGGGCCGGGGGGCGATGCTGCGCGGCGGTGCGCGGGCGCGGGCCAGGAGCAGCCTCGCCGCGCGCTCCCGCGAGCGCCTCGCCGACCGCCGCTCGACCCGCGATCAGGGCCGCAGCCGCCGGGGCCGCCGGGGGAGCGAGGAGTCCTCGTCGGCCTCGGCGCGATCGAGCGGTCTCGGGACCGCCTCGAGCCTCGGCACGAATCGCTCGAACAGCACCTTCGGCCCGAGCAGCTTCTCGAGCAACAACGGCGGCTTCAACTCGGAGTGAGTCCGCGCCCCGGTCTCAACGCCGGCGCCGCGGCACGTACAGGTCGGTGACGGTGCCGGCCGCCACCTCGGCCGCGAACGCGACGGTCTCCGAGAGCGTTGGATGGGGGTGCACGGTGAGGGCCACGTCCTCGGCGTCGGCGCCCATCTCGATCGCCAGCGCGCACTCGGAGATCAGCTCGCCCGCGTGCGGACCGACGATGCCGGCGCCGACCAGGCGCTTCGTGTCGCGTGCGAAGACCAGCTTGGTGAGCCCCTCGCTGCGGCCGATCCCGAGCGCGCGGCCGCTCGCCTGCCACGGGAAGCGCGCCACGTCCACCTCGACCCCGCGCGCCTTCGCCTCCGCCTCGCCGAGCCCCACCCACGCCACCTCGGGATCGGTGTAGGCGACCGACGGGATCACCGCCGTGTCGAAGGCCGAGGGCAGGCCCGCGATCCCCTCGGCCGCCACCTTTCCCTCGTGGCTGGCCTTGTGGGCGAGCAACGGCGCGCGGGCGACGTCGCCGATCGCGCGGATGTGGGGGACGTTGGTGCGGAGCTGCTCGTCGACCGGCACGAAGCCGCGCGCGTCGACGCGCAGCCCGGCGGCCTCCGCGCCGATGCGGTCGCCGTTCGGCCGCCGCCCGACCGCCACCAGCACGCGGTCGAAGCAGGCCGGGGCCGGCGCCGGCTCGCCCGCGAAGCGCACCTCGAGCCCGTCGGCGCGCGGCTCGATCGCCGCCACCCGCGTCCCGAGGTGGATCGCGGACCAGCGCCCGCGGATGCGCCGCTCGAGCGGGCGCACGAGCTCGGGGTCGGGGCCGGCCAGGAGGCGCCCCTCCAGCTCGACCACGGTGACGGCGCTGCCGAGCGCCGCGTAGACCGTCGCGAGCTCGAGCCCGATGATGCCGCCCCCGATCACGAGCAGCCGCGCCGGCACGTCGGCGAGCGCGAGCGCAGCGGTGGAGTCGAGGATGCGCGGGTCGTCGGGCAGCCCGGGCAGCGCGACCCCGCGCGAGCCGGCCGCGACGATCGCGTGCTCGAAGGCGATCGTGAGCGCGCCGTCGCCCGTCGCCACGGCGAGCTGCTTCGGGCCCGTGAAGCTCCCGACGCCGGTGACGACGGTGACGCCGCGCTGCTTCGCCATCTGCGCGAGCCCGCCGGTGAGCTTCGCGACCACCGCGTCCTTGTGGGCACGCAGCCGGGCGAGATCGAGCTTCGGCGCGCCGAAGGCGACGCCCGCCTCGGCGAGCGCCTCGGCGACGGCCATCCCCTCGGCCACGTGCAGGAGCGCCTTCGAAGGGATGCAGCCGACGTTCAGGCAGACCCCGCCGAGCGTCGCGTGGCGCTCCACGAGCACGACCGATCGCCCGAGGTCCGCCGCCCGGAACGCAGCGGTGTAGCCTCCGGGGCCGGAGCCCAGGACCAGGACGTCGCTGCGCAGGTCGGCGCCGGTGGACACTAGAGGAGCACGCGGCGCAGATCGCCGAGCAGGGCGGCGAGGCGGGTGGTGAAGCGGGCGGCGTCGGCGCCGTCGATCACGCGGTGGTCGTAGGAGAGCGAGAGCGGGAGCACGCGGCGGGGCACGAAGGCGCCGCCCTGCCAGACCGGCCGCCACTGGGTGCGCGAGACGCCCAGGATCGCCACCTCCGGGTGGTTCACGATCGGCGTGAAGAAGCTCCCGCCGATCCCGCCCAGGCTCGAGATGCTGAACGAGCCGCCCTGGAGGTGCTCGGGGCGGAGCCGGCGCTCGCGCGCGCGGGCCGAGAGGTCCTGGAGCTCGGCGGCCAGCTCGTAGAGCCCCTTGCGGTCGGCGTCGCGAACCACCGGCACGACCAGCCCGTGCTCGGTGTCGACCGCGACCCCGATGTGGTAGTAGCGCTTCACCACCAGGTGCTCGCCCGTGTGGTCGAGCGACGCGTTGAAGTGTGGGAGCTCCTGGAGGGCCTTCACGGCGGCCTTCACGACGAAAGGCAGGAAGGTGAGCTTCACGCCCCGCGTTCCGGCCTCGGCGCGGTGCTCCTCGCGGAACGCCTCGAGCTCGGTGACGTCGGCCTCGTCGTGCTGGGTGACGTGGGGGACGGTGACCCAGCTCCGGTGCAGGTTCGCGGCGGCCACGCGGCGCACGCGGTTCAGGGGCTCGCTCGCAACCGGGCCCCACTTCGCGAAGTCCACCTCGACGGGCGCCGCCACGTGGACGCCGGCGATCGGCACCGCGGCGGCGCCGCGCTGCGAGACGAGCGCCTTCACGTAGCCCTGCACGTCCTCGGGCCGGATCCGGCCCTTGGGCCCGCTGCCGGGGACGAGGTCGAGCTCGACGCCGAGCTCGCGGGCGAGGCGGCGCACGGAGGGGCTCGCGTGGGCCCGGATCGCAGCGCCGGCCGTCGCGTAGGGCGCGAGGTCGGCGGGGGTGGGCGCCGCCCCTTCGTCGGCTTCGGGCTCGAGGCTCGGCGTCGCCGTCCTCGCGGCGGGCGCCGGGGCCACCGGCTTCTCGGCCTCGTCCGGCCGCGCAGACCCGGCGGGCTGGGCGGCCCCGGCAGGCGCGGCCTGCGCGGCCCGAGCGCCCGCTTCGCCCGGCGTCGCTCCCTCCCCCTCGACCTCGATCCGCGCGATCGGCCGGCCTTCGCTGATCTTGTCGCCGACCCCGACCAGGAGCCTTGCGAGGACGCCGGCCACGGGCGAGGGGATCTCCATGGTGGCCTTGTCGCTCTCGAGCACGAGCAGGGCCTGCTCGACCTCGATCCGGTCGCCCGGCTTCACGAGCAGCTCGATGACCTCGACCTCCTCGAAGTCGCCGATGTTGGGGAGCTTGACCTCGGTTTCGCTCGCCACGGGGCCCTCGCTAGCTCGTCGCCGGCGGCGGCTTGTCGGGATCGATCTTGTAGCGCTCGATCGCCTGGCGCACGGTGCCGCGCGCGACGGCCCCGGCGTCGGCCAGCGCGCGCAGGGCGGCGAGCACCACGAAGTGCCGGCTCACCTCGAAGTGGTGGCGCAGCGCCTCGCGCGAGTCCGAGCGCCCGAAGCCGTCCGTGCCGAGCACCTGGTAGGGCGCGCGCACGAAGGGCCGGATCTGGTCGGCGTAGGCCTTCACCCAGTCGGTGGCCGCGATCACCGGCCCCGGCCGCCCCTCGAGCTGCTCGCTCACGTACGGCCGGCGCGGCGGCTCGTCGGGATGGAGCAGGTTCCAGCGCTCCGCCGCGAGCCCGTCGCGGCGCAGCTCGTTGAAGCTCGTGACGCTCCACACGTCCGCCCCGACCCCCCACTCGTCGCGCAGCAGGTCGGCGGCGGCCAGCACCTCGCGCAGGATCGAGCCGCTGCCGAGGAGCTGCGCGCGCGCCGGGGTTCCCGCGCCCTCGCGCACCCGGTACATCCCGCGCAGGATCCCCTCCCGCGAGCCCTCGGGCATCGCGGGGTGCGCGTAGTTCTCGTTCATCACCGTCAGGTAGAAGAACACGTCGTCCTGGCGCTTCAGCATCCGCTCGAGGCCGTGGTGCACGATCACCGCCAGCTCGTAGGCGAAGGCCGGATCCCAGGCGACGCAGTTCGGGATCGAGGAGACCCAGAGCTGGCTGTGCCCGTCCTGGTGCTGGAGACCCTCGCCGTTGAGGGTCGTGCGCCCCGCCGTGCCGGCGACCAGGAAGCCGCGCGCGCGCGAGTCGCCGGCGGCCCAGAACAGGTCCCCGACGCGCTGGATGCCGAACATCGAGTAGAAGGCGAAGAAGGGGATCATCGGCACGCCGTGGGTGGCGTAGCTCGTGGCCGCCGCGATCCACGACGAGATCGAGCCGGCCTCGGTGATGCCCTCCTGGAGGATCTGGCCCCTCTCGTCCTCCCGGTAGTACATCACCTGGTCGGAGTCGACCGGCTCGTACTTCTGGCCCTCGGCGGCGTAGATACCGAGCTGGCGGAAGAGGCCCTCCATGCCGAAGGTGCGCGCCTCGTCGGGTACGATCGGGACCACGTAGCGGGCCAGCTTCTTGTCGCGCAGCAGCGCGGCGAGCACCCGCACGAAGGCCATCGTGGTCGAGTACTCCCGCTCGCCCGAGCCCTCGAGGAGCTTGTCGAAGATCGCGAGCGGCGGGATCTCGAGGGGAGGCGCAGCGGCGCTGCGCGCCGGGAGATAGCCGCCGAGCGCCTGGCGGCGCTCGTGCATGTAGCGAAGCTCGGGTGCGTCGGCGGGGGGCTTGTAGAAGGGCGCTGCGGAGAGCTTGTCGTCCGGGATCGGGATCCGGTAGCGGTCCCGGAAGGCGCGCAGGCTCGTCTCGCCCATCTTCTTCTGCTGGTGGCTGATGTTCATGCCTTCGCCGGACTCGCCCATCCCGTAGCCCTTCACGGTCTTGGCGAGGATCACGGTGGGCTGGCCCACGTGCGCGACGGCACGCGCGTAGGCGGCGTGGACCTTCACCGGGTCGTGGCCGCCGCGGTCGAGCTGCCAGACCTCGTCGTCGGTCATGTGCGCGACCATCGCGAGGAGCTCCGGGCTCTTCCCGAAGAAGTGCTCGCGCGTGTAGGCTCCACCGCGCACTTTGTAGTTCTGGTAGTCGCCGTCGACGGTCTCCTCCATGCGCTGGAGGAGGAGCCCCTTGCGGTCCTTCGCGAGCAGCGGGTCCCAGCGCCCGCCCCAGATCACCTTGATCACGTTCCAGCCGGCGCCGCGGAAGCTGCCCTCGAGCTCCTGGATGATCTTGCCGTTGCCGCGCACCGGCCCGTCGAGGCGCTGCAGGTTGCAGTTCACGACGAAGATCAGGTTGTCGAGCTTCTCGCGCGCGGCGAGGCCGATCGCGCCCAGCGACTCGGGCTCGTCCATCTCGCCGTCGCCGCAGAACACCCAGACCTTGCGGCCGCTGGTGTCGGCGATGCCGCGGGCGTGCAGGTACTTCATGAAGCGCGCCTGGTAGATGCCGAGGATCGGCCCGATGCCCATCGACACGGTCGGGAACTGCCAGAAGTCCGGCATCAGCCAGGGGTGCGGGTACGAGGAGAGGCCCTTGCCGCCGACCTCGCGCCGGAAGTGGTCGAGCTGCTCCTCGCCGAGCCGGCCCTCGAGGAAGGCGCGCGCGTAGATGCCGGGTGCGGAGTGGCCCTGGATGTAGAGCAGGTCGCCGCCGGCGCCCTCGCCCGGCGCGCGGAAGAAGTGGTTGAAGCCGACGTCGTAGAGCGTGGCCGCGGACGCGAAGCTCGCGATGTGCCCGCCGATCCCGGACGACTCCTGGTTGGCCTGCACCACCATCGCGAGCGCGTTCCAGCGCACCAGCGCCCGGATCCGGTGCTCGAGCCCGGGCTCGCCGGGCATGGCCGGCTCGTCGTTCGGCCCGATCGTGTTCAGGTAGGCCGTCGTGGCGCGGTAGGGGAGGTGGATGCCCGAGCGGCGGGCCTGGTCGACCAGGCGCTCGATCAGGTAGTGGGCGCGCTCGGGCCCCGCGTTGCGCAGCACGCCGTCCAGGGACTCGAGCCACTCCCGGGTCTCCTGGGGATCCGGATCGGGGGTCTGGTCGGTCATGGCGAACCTCGGGTCTTGGATCTGGGGGCGTTTCGACTCAGGCGCTCGCGAGCCGGGCCTCCCTGGCGAGTCGGAGCTGCGCGAAGTCCGCATCGGCGTGATACGACGATCGCGTGAGCGGGGAGGCCGAGACCATCAGGAAGCCCCGTGCCCGGGCGCGCGCGGCGAGGGCCTCGAACTCGCCCGGCTCGACCCAGCGGGCCACCGGGATGTGGGCGAGGGTCGGACGCAGGTACTGCCCGATGGTCACGAAGTCGACGTCGTGGGCGCGCAGGTCGTCGAGCACCGCGTCCACCTCCGCGGGCTCCTCACCGAGCCCGACCATGAGCCCGGACTTGGTGAAGACGCCGGGCGCCACCTCCTTCACGCGGCGCAGGAGCCCGAGCGAGTGCGCGTAGCTCGCGCCGGGCCGCACGGCCCGGTACCGGCGCGGGACCGTCTCGAGGTTGTGGTTGAGGACGTCGGGGCGGGCCGCCGCCACCGTCTCGATCGCGCCGGGCTTGTGCCGGAAGTCGGGGGTCAGGAGCTCCACCGTCACGCCGGGCGCCGCGGCGCGGATCGCCTCGAGCACGGCCACGAAGTGGGCGGCGCCGCCGTCGGGAAGGTCGTCGCGGTCGACGGACGTCACGACGACGTGTCGGAAGGCGAGCTTCGCGACCGCGGCGGCGACGCGCGCGGGCTCGCCGGGATCGACGGGGTCGGGGCGTCCGCTCCGCACGTTGCAGAAGGTGCAGGCGCGCGTGCAGGTGCTGCCCAGGATCATCACCGTCGCGTGGCGCTGCGACCAGCACTCGCCGAGGTTCGGGCAGGCGGCCTCCTCGCAGACCGTGTGCAGCCGCTGCGCGCGTACCAGCTCGCGTGTCTCGCGCAGGCCCGGCGAGTCGACCAGGCGCACGCGCAGCCACTCGGGCTTGCGCAGCGGCGCGGCGCCGGCGCCCCGCTCGTCGCTCGCGGCGCCGTCACTCCCGGCGCCGTCGCTCCCGGCGTCGTCGCGACGACCCCGGCGCAGTCGCGCGCGCCTGGCCTCCATGGCGCCGAGGCTAGCGAGATCCTGCGGGGGCGCCCCCTTTCGCGAGCAGCGCCTCGCGCACCAGCACGAGCCGGTCGTTGCCGAAGTACATGTCGTCGCCGTCCACGAACAGGGTGGGCGAGCCGAAGCCCCCGCGCGCGACCAGCTCGTCGGTCGTGGCGCGCAGGCGCTCCTTCAGCGCCGGTGCGGCGATCGCCGCGAAGTAGGCGTCGCGGTCGAGGCCGACGCGCGCCACCACGTCGGCCAGCACCTCGTCCTGCGAGATGTCGCGCAGCTCGCCCCAGTAGGCCTCGAAGACGGCGCGGGCGTAGGGCGCGATGCACCCGGCGTCGAGCGCGAAGAAGGCGCCGCGCATCGCCTTCACGCTGTTCACCGGGAAGGGCTTCGGCGTCCCGATGCGCAGGCCCGAGCGGCGCACCCAGTCGCCCAGGTCCTTCCCGTAGTAGCGCGCCTTGGCCGGCACCGGCTTCGCGCGCGTCTCGTAGACGCTCGGGTTCACCGCGTTGAAGACGCCTCCGACGAGGATCGGCTTCCAGACCAGGGTGGCGCCGGTCTCCTGCGCCAGCGCCTCGATCCGGTCGAAGGCCAGGTAGGTCCACGGGCTCGAGCAGTCGAAGAAGAACTCGAGGGTCGCCATGCCCCTGGGCTTAGCACCGGGCGGCGCGGGGCAGCCAGCGCGGCGCGGCGAGCGCGAGGAGCAGCGAGCCCGCGCCCCCCACCCAGCACGGCGCCGCCGGCCCCCCGGCGTCGAGGAGCCAGCCCGAGAGCAGGCTCGAGGCGGTGCCGCCGATCCCGACCGACACCACCGCGAAGCCGGCCTGCGCCGTGGAGCGCAGCTGCGGGGGCACCGCGGCGTCGAGGTAGAGCGGGGCGCCGATCATCAGGCCGAGCACGACCACCGCGTGGAGCGCCTGGAGCGGGCCGAGCCAGGCGAGCGATCCCAGGGCGGCGGTGCCGAGCCAGCGCAGGCCGCCGGCGGCGAGCCCGAGGGCGAGCAGCGAGCGCGGCGAGAAGCGCGCGAGGGCCGTCCCGAGCAGCGCCACCAGCACGACCTCCGGCACGAGCATCCACAGCCAGAAGGTGCGGATCGACTCGAGGTCCCCGCCGCGGGCGCGCACCAGCACCGGGAAGAGCTCGATCGGCCCGTTCTGGAACAGGAAGGCGCCCGCGCAGAGCACGAGCAGGCGCCGGAACGGGCGGTTGCGCGCGAGGCCGCGCCACTCGCCGGGCTGCGAGCGCAGCGCGAGCACGCCCCCGCCCGGGAGCGCGAGGGCGGCGAGCCCGGTCGCGACGGCCAGCGCGGCCGCTGCCGGGAAGAGCCGCGCGAGATCGGGCGGCGCCGCGCCGCGGCTGAGCAGCGCGGGCAGCCCGAACATCGCTGCGCCGAAGCCGATGGTCCCGAGCGCGCGCACGAAGCCGAAGGCGTGCGCGTGGTCCGCGAAGGCCGGGATGCTGACCGAGAGCGACATCGGGATCAGCGCGCGCGCGAAGAGCGCGCAGGCGGCCGTGGCGGCGAGCAGGGCCGGGAAGGCCCGGGCCGCGCCGATCGCGAGGAAGCCGGCGGCGGAGCCGAGGCACAGCACCACGAGCACGCGCGCGCGCAGGCCCGTGCGGTCGGCGACGGTGCCCCAGAGCGGCTGGGTCGCCATCCCGACCAGCGGCATCGTCGCGAAGACGGCGCCGACCTGGGTGCCCGAGAGGCCCGCGTCCTCGCGCAGGTAGAGCGCGAAGTAGGGCAGCATGACCCCGGCCGTCGTCATCGCCAGGAACCAGTAGGCGCCGTGCGCGAGGCCGCGGCGCCGCAGCGAGGGCAGGGCGGCGCCGGCGGCCGGCGCCACTCAGCGGCCCGTGAAGGCCGGCTTGCGCTTCGCGAGGAAGGCGCGCACCCCTTCGCGGTAGTCCTCGCTCTCGAAGCAGGCGAGGATCGAGCGGCGCATCGCGTCGCTGTCGCGCGCGGCGGGGTCGCGGCCGAGCTCGCCGATCACGCGCTTGGCGCTGCGCAGCGTGAGCGGCGCGTTGTCGGCGATCGCCGCGGCGACAGCCCGCACGCGCGCTTCGAGCGCCGCCTTGGGCAGCACCTCGTTCACGAGCCCGCGCGCGAGCGCCTCGGGTGCCGGGAAGCGCTGCGCAGTGAACAGCACCTCCTTCGCGGTCGAGGGGCCCACGAGCCGCACCAGGGCCTCGAGGCCGCTCACGTGGTAGCCGAGCCCGAGCCGCGCGGCGGGGATCGCGAGGATCGCGTCGTCGGCCGCGTAGCGGAGGTCCGCCGACAGCGCGAGCGCCATGCCGCCGCCGATGCACCAGCCGTGGATCATCGCGAGCACCGGCTTCGCCATCCCCGCGATCGCCGCGAAGGCGGCGATGCCGACGTCCTCGTAGGCCTGCGCGGCGCGCGCGCCCGTGCGGGTGCGCTCGAACTCGGAGATGTCGGCGCCCGAGACGAAGGCCTCCTCGCCGGCGCCGCGCAGCACGACCACGCGGACGGCGGGCTCCGCGTCGAGGCGCGCGGCCAGCGCCGGGATCGCGCGCCACATCGCGGCCGAGACCGCGTTGCGCCGCTCGGGATGGTCGAAGACGAGCCACCCGATCGCGCCCTCGACGACGACGTCCACCCGCCCCGGCATGGCGGCGCAGCGTAGCGTCCCTCCCGGAGGTAGCCTCCCTCCGATGTCGGACTGGCTCCGCGAAGCCTTCGGCCGCCGCCCGGTGTGGATGAACGCGCTCCTGCTCTTCTGCGCGTACATGGCGTTCGTGTACGTGCCCTGGGACTTCCTCGCCAAGCCGCTCGCCCTCGACGAGGAGGTCTGGTTCGGCGTCCGCCTGCACGGGGGCTGGGCGAAGGCGACCGAGCCGCTCCACCTCGCGATCTACGCGGCGGGAGCCTACGGCTTCTGGCACATGCGGCCCTGGATGTGGCCGTGGGCGGCGGTCTACGCCGCCCAGGTGGCCGTCGCGATGCTCGTCTGGCCGCTGCTCTACCGCGACGAGCTCGGCGGCGGCCTGGCGCGGGCCGCGCTCTTCGGGGCGATCTCCTTCACGGTCTTCGCCGCCCTCACGATCGCCCTCTGGCGCGCGCGCGAGCGCTTCCGCGGGCCGCGGCCCTCGCTGCGCGCGCGCTACGGCGAGTGGGCGCTCGTGACCGGCGCCTCGGCCGGCATCGGGACCGCCTTCGCGCGCGCCCTGGCGCGCGAGGGGATGTCGGTGGTCCTGACCGCCCGCCGCGCGGACCGGCTGCACGCGCTCGCGAAGGAGCTCGAGGCAGAGGGTGTCGCGACCCGCGTGGTCGCGCTCGACCTCGCCGCGCTCGACGGCGCCAGCCGCCTCGCCGACGCGGTCGCCGACCTCGAGCTCGCGATCCTCGTCAACAACGCGGGCGCCGGCGCCGCGGGGCGCTTCGACAAGCTCGACGGCGCGCGCCTGCGCGAGATGGTCGAGCTCAACTGCACGGCCCCGGTGCTGCTCACGCGCGCGCTGCTCCCGCGGCTGCTCGCGCGCGGGCGCGGCGCGGTCGTCTTCACCGGCTCGCAGGCGGCCCGCCAGCCGCTCCCGCTGCACGCGGTCTACGCCGCCACCAAGGCCTTCGGCGGCTTCGTCGGCGAGGCGCTGTGGGCGGAGCTGCGCGGGACCGGCGTCGACGTGCTGGTCGTCGAGCCCGGCAGCACCGACACCGAGTTCCAGCAGGTGGCGGGCGAGCTCCCGCACCGGGGCCAGGCGCCCGAGGAGGTGGCCGCGATCGCGCTCGAGCGCCTCGGCCGCCAGCCTTCGGTGTCGACCCGCTGGTCGCACTGGCTGCGCGGCAACGCCGGCATGCGCCTGCTGCCGCGCTCGCTGCTCGTGCTCGGCGCCGGCCACGTGATGGAGCGCCAGACGCCGCCCGATCTGCGCTGAAGGCGCGGCGAGCCCGGCGCCGCGCCGGACCTCGGTGTCCGGCGGGAAGGGCGGGCGGCGCGGAGCCTACGCCGCGCGCGTGCGGATGGCGGCCACCTGCGCGATCTGCTTCTGGAGGCAGCTCGGACACATCCCGTGGCTCGCCGGCGCGTGGGGACGCGCCCGGTCCGCCGCCTGCGGGGAAAGCCGCGAGATCTGCCGCTGGCACCACGCGCAGATGACCGTCATGACTTCTAGGTGGGAGAGCCGGGCGACAGGTGGCAGGGGCGGATCGGCGGCTCGCACCCCTCGCAGCCAGGAGCGCGCACCCGACCGGCAGCCAGGAAGCAGGAGGGCGGCTCCGGCGAGCGGGCCGCCCTTCCCGTATCTGCTTGCTTCGCTTCTGGAATCCGCTGGTGGAGCTGGGGGGAGTCGAACCCCCGACCTCTTGAATGCCATTCAAGCGCTCTCCCAACTGAGCTACAGCCCCAGCGGGTCTCCGCGACGGAGAGCGGCGCAAGCTATCGCCCACCCCCCTCCCTAGCAAGAGAACCGGCGCGGGGAAGCGGCGCCCGGCGGGCCGCGCGCGGGCGCCGCTCGGTGCCCGGCCTGGGCCCCGGTGGTATGTTCGGCCGCCCCGCCGGCCGGAGTGGCGGAATCGGTATACGCAGGGCCCTCAAAAGGCCCCGGCCCTCGTTGGCCGTGTGGGTTCGAGTCCCACCTCCGGCACCATCGTGTTGGGCGGGCATCCCCGGCGGGCCGGAGCGCCCGAATAGGGCGCTCGAGGGTCCGTCGAAATCGCCGTCGCGCACGTAGCCGCCGCCGCGTGCGGCGCTGTACGACAGAGGAGTGGAGACAGATGACTCACGTCGCTCGCAAGGTCTTCGGGACCGCGTTGCTCGCGTTCGCGCTCTCGCTGGTGGGTGTGGCGTCCGCTTCCGCCCAGATGCGCGAGTTCACCGGCAAGGTGGATTCGATCAGCGAGAAGAAGATCATCATCGACAACCGCCAGGGCGACAAGGTGTCGTTCAACAAGTTGGACGAGACCAAGGTCGACGGCCTCAAGACCTCCTGGGCGGACGTGAAGAAGGGCGACTGGGCCACGGTCGGCTGGAAGTTCGTGGACAAGCCGCGCAAGGCCTACACGGTCACCGTCATCCCGGCGAAGGAAGAGGCGGGGACCGACGAGGAGTAGGTCCCGGCGCTCGGGTTCGTTCCGGGCCCTCCGCGCGGCACGCGCGGGGGGCCCGCTCGTTCGTGCGCCCGACGGCCCGGAGGGTGCGGCGCGCCCCTCGTCCGCTCCCGACTCGTCGGGTAGCCTGCCGGGGTGGGCACCGGACGCGCGCAGCCCCCGTTCCGCGCCGACCAGTACGAGCGCTACAAGCGCCACCTGGCGCTCCCCGAGTTCGGCGCCGAGGCGCAGCAGACCCTGCTCGCCTCCCGCGTGCTCCTGATCGGGGCGGGGGGGCTCGGCTGCCCGCTCGCGCAGTATCTGGCCGCCGCGGGGGTCGGCGCGCTCGGGATCGTCGACTTCGACGTCGTCGACGCCTCGAACCTCCAGCGCCAGGTGCTCTTCGGCACCCGCGACCTCGGGCGCCCGAAGGCCGAGGTGGCGCGCGAGCGGATCCTGGCGCTCAACCCCGACGTGAAGGTCGAGGTGCACCAGACCCGCCTCGCGAGCGACAACGCGCTCGCGCTCCTTGCCGACTACGACGTGGTCGTCGACGGGACCGACAACTTCCCGACCCGCTACCTCGCGAACGACGCCTGCGTGCTGCTCGGCAAGCCGAACGTGCACGGCTCGATCTTCCGTTTCGAGGGCCAGGCGACCGTCTTCGACGCCCGGCGCGGCCCCTGCTACCGCTGCCTGTACCCCGAGCCCCCGCCGCCCGGCACCGTGCCGTCGTGCGCCGAGGGCGGGGTGCTCGGCGTGCTGCCCGGGATCGTCGCGCTGGTCCAGGCCACCGAGACGATCAAGCTCCTGACCGGCCTCGGCACCCCCTTGATCGGCCGCCTGCTCCAGTACGACGCGCTCGAGATGAGCTTCCAGGAGTTCCGCCTGCGCAAGGACCCCGCCTGTCCGATCTGCGGGGAGCAGCCGACCGTCACCGCGCTGATCGACTACGAGGGCTTCTGTGGCGTCCCGCACGGCGCCGGCGAGCCGGCGGTGCGCGAGAAGAGCGCCGTGGACGTCGCGGCCATGCAGGCGCGCGGCGAGCCGTTCCTGCTGCTCGACGTGCGCGAGCAGGAGGAGTGGGACGCGGCCCGGATCGAGGGCGCCCGGCTCGTGCCGCTCGGCGAGCTCGCGGCGCGGCTCGGCGAGCTCGCCGACTGGAGGCAGGCCCGGGTGGTCGTCCACTGCCGCTCCGGCGCCCGCAGCGCGAAGGCGGTGAAGCTCCTCCAGGAGCGCGGCTTCGCCGATGCCTGGAACATGGCCGGCGGCATCCAGGCCTGGGCCCTGACCGTGGACCCGCGCGTGCCGCGGACCTGAGGAGGCGGAGGCGATGGCGAAGTCGGCGATCCCGAACCCGCTCGAGCGGCGGCACCTGGTCGAGCGCGAGCTCGCGCCCGCAGCGGCCCTGAAGCTCGCCGAGGCCTACCTCGCCGAGGAGCGGATCTGGGAGGCGATCGCCTTCCTGCTCCAGGCCGGGGCGCGCGACCGCCTTCTCGCGCTCGCCGAGCAGGCGAGCCAGGCCGGCGACGCCTTCCTGGTCCGCGAGCTGTGCCGCGCGGCGGGCGAGGAGCCGACGAGCGAGGGCTGGCGCGAGACCGCGGCGGCCGCGCGGGCGGCGGGCAAGGAGCGCTTCGCCGCGCAGGCGCAACGGCTCGCGGATCGGAAGACGGGCTGACGGCCCGGACCGGAGGAGAGCATGGCGCTACGGGCCTTCGTGGTGCGCGGGCTGGCGAAGGAGATCGAGGAGTCGCTGAACAAGCTGCTCTCCGGCCGCCTCGCCATGCAGCTCGTGCACCTGGTGCAGAGCGAGTCGGGCGACCACATCACGGTGACGCTGGTGGTGGACGAGCCGGACCCGCACGACTGACCGCCGGCGTGGCCGCCCCGAGCCGGCCCGCCCGGCGCTCCCCCGCTGGTGTACCGGCAGCACCGGCGGCTGCGATCCACGTCGAGGACGCCCGCTCGCACAACCTGCGCGGCGTGACCTGCTCGTTCCCGCTGCAGCGCCTCAGCGTCGTGACCGGCGTCTCGGGCTCCGGGAAGTCGACGCTGGCCTTCGACACGCTCTACGCCGAGGGCCAGCGCCGCTACGTCGCGTCGCTCTCGACCTACGCCCGCCAGTTCCTCGAGCGCCTCCCGCGCCCCGAGGTGGGCGCGATCTCGCACCTGCCGCCGGCGATCGCGATCGAGCAGCGCAACCGCGTGACCAACGCCCGCTCGACGGTCGGCACCGCGACCGAGATCCTCGACCTCCTGCGCCTGCTCTGGGCGAAGACCGGGCAGACGCGCTGCCCGCACTGCGACCTGCCCGCAGCGCCGGGCACGGCCGAAGCGGTGGCGGATCGGATCCTCGCGCGCGCCGCCGGCCGGCGCGCCTCGCTCGGGACGGCGCTCGGGAGCGGCAAGCGGGAGTCGGCCACGGCGCTGCGCGAGCGCCTCCTGCGGGACGGCTGGAGCCGCCTGCTCGACGCGTCGGGGCGCGTGGTCGAGCTCGAGCCGCTCGCGCCCCGCGAGCTGAACGCGCTGCGCGCGGAGGCGCTGCTCCTGATCGACCGGCTGGCGCCGGCGCCCGCGGAGCGCGCGCGCCTGGTCGAGGCCGTGGCGAGCGGCTTCGCGCGCGGCGACGGCGAGCTCGTGGTGGCCTTCGAGGACGGCGAGCGCGCGCGCTATCGCGAGGGCTTCGCCTGCGACGGCTGCGGCCGGCGCTTCCCGCCGCCCGAGCCGGCCCTGTTCTCCTTCAACAGCCCTCTCGGCGCCTGCCCGCGCTGCCAGGGCTTCGGCCGCGTGCAGGCGCTCGACCTCGCGCGCGTGGTCCCGGACGAGTCGCTCTCGCTCGCCGGGGGCGCGATCGCTCCCTTCCAGACCCCCAAGATGCGCAGCTCCCAGCGGGACCTGCTGCGCGCCTGCAAGAGGTTGCGGCTGCCCGTCGCGAAGCCGTGGCGCGAGCTCGACGCCGCGCAGCGGGCGCTCGTCGTCGAGGGCGACGAGGCGCGCGGGGGCGACTGGTACGGCGTGCGCGGCTTCTTCGAGTGGCTCGAGGGCAAGCGCTACAAGGTGCAGGCCCGGGTCCTGATCGCGCGCTACCGGCGCTTCGACCCCTGCCCCGACTGCGGGGGCGCGCGCCTGCGCCCGGAGGCGCGCCAGGTGTTCGTGGACGGCCGCGACCTGCCGGCCGCCTCGCGCATGACGATCGCCGAGCTGCACCGCTGGCTCGCGACGCTCGCGCTCGCGCCGGGCGACGCGGCGCGCGGGGGTCGGATCGTGGACGCGCTGCGCGCGCGGGTCGGGACGGCGCAGGAGGTCGGGCTCGGCTACCTCGCGCTCGACCGCCAGACCCGCACGCTCTCGGGCGGCGAGGCGCAGCGCATCCAGCTCGCCGCGGCGCTCGGCGGCACGCTCACGGCCTCGCTCTACGTCCTCGACGAGCCCTCGGTCGGCCTCCACGCGCGCGACGTCGCGCGCCTGCTCGCAGTCCTGCGCCGGATCCGCGACCAGGGCAACACGGTGGTGCTCGTCGAGCACGCGCCCGAGATCATCGCCGCCGCCGACCACGTGATCGACCTCGGCCCCGGCGCCGGGCGCCTCGGCGGGAGCCTGGTCGCCGAGGGAAGTGTTGCCGACGTGCGCGCGCATCGCGAGTCGCTGACCGGCCGCGTCCTGCGCGGCGACTTCGCGCAGCGGCCGCGCCCGCGGCGGCGCGCGAGTGGGCGGCTGCGGATCGTCGGCGCGCGCGCCCACAACCTGCGCGACGTGAGCGTCGACGTGCCGCTCGGCCAGCTCGTGTGCGTGACGGGCGTCTCGGGCGCGGGCAAGTCGAGCCTGGTGCGCAGCGTGCTGGTGGGCCACCTCACCCGCGACCCCGAGCGCGGGCCCTGCACGCGCATCGAGGGGGCCGACGCGATCGGCGGCGTCGTGCTGGTGGGCGCGGCGCCGCTCGCGCGCAGCCCGCGCTCGAACCCGGCCACCGTCTCGAAGGCCTTCGACGCGATCCGCCGGCGCTTCGCCGCGACGCGCGAGGCGCGCGCGCTCGGCGCCAGCGCCGGCTGGTTCTCCTTCAACGTCCCGGGCGGGCGCTGCGAGGCCTGCGAGGGGGCGGGCGAGGTCGTCGTGGACATGCAGTTCCTCGAGGACCTGCGCGTGCCCTGCGAGCGCTGCGAGGGCCGCCGCTACCGGCCGGAGGCGCTGGCGGTGCGGCTCGCGGGCCGCTCGATCGTGGACGTGCTCGGGATGACGCTCGACGAGGCGAGCGCGGCCTTCGCCGACGAGCCGCAGGTGGCGCAGCGCCTGGCGCCGCTGGTGCGCGTCGGGCTCGGCTACCTGACGCTCGGCCAGCCGCTCTCGACGCTCTCCGGCGGCGAGGTGCAGCGCCTGCGCATCGCGCAGGCCCTGGCCGAGGGCCGCCCGCGCGCGCTCTACGTGCTCGACGAGCCCACCACCGGCCTGCACGCCGCCGACGTCGAGGTGCTGCTCGCCTGCCTCGACGAGCTGCTCGCCACGGGATCCAGCGTGGTGCTCGTCGAGCACAACCTCGACGTGATCCGCCGCGCCGACTGGGTGATCGACCTCGGCCCCGAGGGCGGCCCCGGCGGGGGGCGGATCGTGGCCGAGGGAGCGCCGGCGGCGGTGGCGGCCGTGCGCGAGTCGCTGACCGGCGCCGCGCTGCGCGGTGAGCTCGCCTAGAGCCGATCCGCGAGGAGCCTCGGGCCGGAGGCGCGTGGCCGGCGACGGGAGCGGGTTCACGAGATGGGTTCTAGGCTCTGGCGCCGCCGTTCCGGAGGACCCTTGACCGAGCGCGCCAGGCCGCCCGAGGACATCGCGCCCGAGGAGTTCTTCGTCCGCTGGGTGCCGGCCGCGATCGCGGCCGACCCCTCGCGGCGCGAGCGCCTGGGTCCGAAGCCGGTCGAGATCGAGTTCGAGCTGGAGGGGGAGGGCGGCGGTTGCTACGGCGTGCGCCTCGCCGACGGGACCGTCTCGGGGTGCGTCGGCCCGCTCGCCGATGCCGATCTGCGCGTGCGCACCGACGTCGCGACCTGGCGCGCCCTCAACCGGGGCGAGCTCTCGGCGCCGGAGGCGTTCCTGCGCCGCCGGGTGCGGCTCCAGGGCAACCTGCTGCTGGCGGTGAAGCTGCACCTGATCCTGGGCTGAAGGTCGCGTCAGCCCTTGGGGCTTGCCTTTCGCGCCTCGCGCCGGCGCGTGAAGATGCGCTTGTCGTGGACCGTCCGGAGCTGGCTCTGGGCCTTGTCGAGCGCCTGCTCCGCCGCGAGCTCGAGCTCGATCGCGGCGCCGTGCGCGTCGAGGTGGGTGTCGCGCCCGCCGATCCGGAGGTGGGCCGTGTGCCCCGCACCGTCCGGCGCGAGCGTCATCTCGAAACGTGCCGCCTCGGGAAAGGCCGCACGCAGGGCGCGGCAGCGCGTGTCGATCCGCTCGCGCACGTCGTCGTCCGCCTCGATGTCCTTGAAGCTGATCACCACGATCGGGTCGTCGGCCATGGGTTCCTCCCGTGTGGGTGCCCTCGAGGCCATGGTAGCCAGCTTCGGGCCCCGGCTCCGCCCCGTGGATTTCCTGCGGCGGAGCGCGCGGCGCGTCGTACACTGCGCACCGTGACCGCGTACACGCAAGGCGAGGCGGCGCGCATCCTCGGGATCTCCGCGGCGCGCCTGCGCTCCTGGGAGCGCAACGAACTCGTGCGGCCGAGCGCGCGGGAGGGCGAGCGGCCGGCCTACGGGTTCCGCGACCTCGTGTGCGTGAAGGCGATCCTCGTCCTGCTCGACCACGGGGTGCCGCTGCGCCGGATCCGGCGCACCGTCGAGGCGGTGCGCGAGCGCATCCCCGAGCTCGACGAGCCCGTCACGCGCCTGCGGGTCTGGCTCGACGGCTCGGACCGGGTCGTCGTGCGTCACGGCGACGCGCTCTACGAGCCCGACGGCCAGCGCGTGATCGATTTCGCGCTCGCCCCGGCGCGCGCCGAGGACGTGGCGCCGCTCGTGCCGCCCTCGCCCGAGGGCGCACCGGGCCCCGGCGCGACGGCGCCCGCGGACTCCGAGAGCGCCCTCGAGTGGTTCGAGCGCGGTTGCCGGCTCGACTCGCGGCCCGAAACCTTCGCCGAGGCGATCGAGGCCTACCGGCGCGCGATCGAGGCCGATCCGGGCTTCGCCGACGCGCACTGCAACCTCGGCGCGCTGCACCACCAGCAGGACCGGCGCGGCGAGGCGCGCGGGTGCTACGAGCGCGCGCTCGCCTGCGACGAGGCGCACGTCGAGGCGCACCTGAACCTCGCGAACCTCGACGAGGAGGAGGAGCGCCTGGAGGCGGCGCTCGCGCACTACCGCGTCGCGCTGCGGACCGACCCGACGCGTGCCGAGACGCATCTCGCGGTGGCGCTGCTCTACGAGCGGCTCGCGCTGCGCCGGCGCGCGCGCGAGCACTGGCGCCGCTACCTCCAGTGCGCGCCGGCCGGCGCCTGGGCGGAGGTGGCGCGCAAGCGCCTCGACGAGCGCGATCCCGGGGCGTCGGCCTGAAGGGCACGCAGGGGAGGTTCCGGGCCGCGAGGTTCGCCCCGAGCCGGCGGACCCCCCAGCGCCCCCCCGGCCGGCACGCCCCCAACCGGCTCGTCGCCGGCCGGCGCGCTCCCAGCCGGCGCGCCGCCCGCCGGCGCGATCGTCTCGCGGTGGACGACCTCGTCGCCGTAGAGGAGCTCGAGGGTCCACGCGCGCGCGGCCTCGCCGTCGCCAAGCGAGCGGCGGGCGAGCAGGTGGCCGCTCTCGCGGCCCGGGCCTTCGGCCGCGCCGGGCTCGCCGTCCCCCGCGCGCCAGCGCACGCGGAAGTAGCTGGCGCGGCCGCGCCAGTGGGGCCCGAGGCGTCCCCACCAGGCGAGCCGGCGCGCGCCGGCCGGTAGCACCGTGTCGTGCGTGGCGAAGGCCGTGGCCTCGTCCCCCGCGGCAGGGCCGGTAGCGAAGCCGGAGTCGAGCAGCACCGGAAAGACCAGCCGCTCGATCTCGCCGTCGATCTGGGCGCGCGCGCGTCCGGTCGGGCCGGCGCGGAAGCTCGCCTGCTCGAGGAAGAAGAGCGCCTCGCGGCGCTGGCCCGCGCTGCGGTGGGCGCGGCCGAGCGCGAGGAGCGTCGCCGCCTGGTTGGGATCGAGGTACACCGCGCGGCGATAGGCCGCGATCGCGTCGCCGAGCCGCCCCTGCGCCTCGAGCAGCTCGGCGCGCCGGTAGGGGATCCGCGGGTCCTGCGGATGGGCGCGCTCCGCCGCGTCGAGGGCCGCGAGCGCCTCGTCGCTGCGGCCGGCCCCGGCGAGGCGGCCGGCTTCGGCGAGCGCGGGCGCGGCGGCCGCGCGATCGAAGTGCGGATCGGCGGGCATCGCGGCACGCCGGTTGCGCACCAGCCAGGCGAGCCGCTGCTGGACGGCGCGGAAGTCGCGCTCGAGCGCGGACGGCGGCGGAGCGCCCGGCTGCACGCCCTGGGCGGTGTCGCGCACCACGTCGATCCGGTTCTCGACCTGCGGGTGCGAGTAGAGGTACGGCGGCACCTGGCCGGGCGGGAGCTTGCGCTGCTCGACCTGGATGCGCTCGAAGAAGCGCACGAGGCCCTCGCTGCGCATGCCCGAGCGGGACAGGAAGTCGACGGCCATGCGATCGGCCTCGTCCTCGTAGACGCGCGAGTACTGGAGCTGGATCGCCACGTTCGCGGCCTGGGCGGCGAGCATCGGCGTGGGGTCGCCCGCCGCCGCCGAGGCCGCGAGCCCCGCCACCGTCGCGAGCAGGCTCGGGATCGCGGTGTCCTTGGCCATGCGCGCCGAGTGGCGGCCCTTCACGTGGCCGAGCTCGTGCGCCACCACGCCCGCCAGCTCCTCGACGCTACCCGCCTCGAGGATCGTGCCGCTATGCAGGTAGATGTAGCCGCCCGGGACGGCGAAGGCGTTGAGCTGCGGGTTCGGCAGCACGCGGAAGCGGTAGTCGAAGGGCTGGTCGCCGAGGTGGTCGACCAGGCGCTGGCCGAGGCGGTCGACGAACTCGAGCACCTCGAGGTCGTGGATCAGCGGGATCTGCTTCTGGAGCTCCCGGTCGAAGGCGAAGCCGCTCTCGCGGTCGCTCTCGACGGGCGCGAGCTGGCCCGGCAGCGTCATGCGGCGCTCGCCGTCGGCGCCGCGCGCGCAGCCGCTCGCCGCGACGGCGAGCGCGAGCAGGGCGGTGCCTAGGAGCCGGCGGGGCGTTCGGGCTGCCATCGGAGCACGGGCCTGCGCGCAGCGCGCGTCTCGTCGAGCCGGCCGTGGCGGGTGCGGTGCGGCGCGGTGCGCACGCGATCGGGGTCGCTGCGCGCCTCGGCGGCGATCGCGGAGAGCGCCGCCACGAACTGGTCGAGCCCCTCGCGCGGCTCGCTCTCGGTGGGCTCGATCATGAGCGCGCCGGCCACGATCAGCGGGAAGTAGACCGTCGGCGGGTGGTAGCCGTAGTCGATCAGGCGCTTGGCGACGTCGAGGGTGGTGACGCCGGTGGCCTTGAGCGCCTGGTCCGAGAGGACGCACTCGTGCATCACGGGCCGGTCGATCGGGACGTGCCACTCGCCGCGCAGGCGCGCCAGCAGGTAGTTGGCGTTGAGCACCGCCATCTCCGCGCAGCGCCGGAGGCCATCGGGTCCGAGCGAGCGCAGGTAGGCCCAGGCGCGCACGAACATGGCGGCGTTCCCGAAGTGCGCGTGCAGGCGCCCGATCGAGCGGGGGAACTGGTAGTCGAGCGTGAAGCCCGTGCCTTCGCTGCCCTCGAGCCTCCGCACGACGGGCACCGGCAGGTAGGGTGCCAGCAGGTTCTTGACCCCGACCGGCCCCGCGCCCGGCCCGCCCCCGCCGTGGGGCGTCGAGAAGGTCTTGTGGAGGTTGAAGTGCATCACGTCGATGCCGAGGTCGCCCGGCCGCGCGATCCCGAGCAGCGCGTTCAGGTTGGCGCCGTCGCCGTAGACGAGCCCGCCGCGCGCGTGCACGATCTCGCAGATCTCGGCGATGTGGGTCTCGAAGAGCCCGAGCGTGTTGGGGTTCGTGATCATCAGCGCGGCGACCTCGGGGGTCATGGCGGCCGCCACGGCGTCGGGGTGGAGGATCCCGTCCCGGCCGCTCGGGATCGACACCACGCGGTAGTCGTTGAGCGCCGCGCTGGCGGGGTTGGTGCCGTGCGCGGAGTCGGGCACGAGCACGAGCGAGCGCCGCTCGCCGCGCTGCTCGTGGTAGGCGCGGATCATCATGATCCCGGCCAGCTCGCCCTGCGCGCCGGCGGCCGGCTGGAGCGTCACACGGTCCATCCCCGAGACCTCGGCGAGGGCGCGCTCGAGGCGCCAGCACAGCTCGAGGAAGCCCTGGGCCAGCGCGGGCGGCTGGAGCGGGTGCGCGGCCGCGAAGCCCGGCAGGCGCGCGAGCGCCTCGTTGATCTTCGGGTTGTACTTCATCGTGCACGAGCCGAGCGGGTAGAGGCCCAGGTCCACGGCGGCGTTCCAGGTCGAGAGGCGCGTGAAGTGCCGCACCACCTCCACCTCGGAGAGCTCCGGGAGGCCGGGCAGGTCGTCGCGCAGCTGCTCGGCGTCGAAGGCGGCGGCGGGGTCGGCGTCGGGCACGTCGGGGTCGGGAAGCGAGTAGCCGGTGCGCCCCGGGCGGCTGCGCTCGAAGAGCAGCGGCTCTTCCCAGGCGAGGCCGCGCGTCGCATTCCCTACGGCCTCCGGGCCGGCACCGTCCCCGTCGCGCTCGCGCGCGCCCCGGTCCTCCGGCGT
Source organism: Deltaproteobacteria bacterium (assembly GCA_035063765.1). Lineage (NCBI taxonomy): Bacteria > Pseudomonadati > Myxococcota > Myxococcia > Deltaproteobacteria bacterium. Next base: position 44,673 of record JAPSFT010000016.1, on the reverse strand, counting down.
GCTCACGCGGCGAGCCTCTCGACGAGCCGGTCGATCGACGCGCGGGTCGCGAGCTCGGTCGTGCACACGAGCAGGGCCGGGCCGAGCCCGGGCTCGTAGGGGGCGAGGTCGAGCCCGCCCACGATGCCGGCCTCGAGCGCGCGCGCGAGGGCGGCCGCGCCGGTGTCGGGCACGCCGACCACGACCTCGTGGAAGCCCGGCGCCGCGAGCGGCAGCGTGAGGCCGCGCGTCGCGCGCACGCGGCTCTTCAGGTACTCGGCCTTCGCGTAGTTGAGGCGCGCGAGCTTGCGCAGGCCGCGGCGGCCGAGCAGCGACAGGTAGATCGTCGCGTAGAGCAGGCACAGGCCCTGGTTGGTGCAGATGTTCGAGGTCGCCTTCTCGCGCCGGATGTGCTGCTCGCGCGTGGCGAGGGTCAGCACGAAGCCGCGCCGGCCGCGGCTGTCGACCGTCTCGCCGCACAGCCGGCCCGGAAGCTGGCGCAGGAAGCGCTCGCGGGTGGCCAGGAAGCCGAGCGCCGGGCCGCCGAAGCTCGCCGGCACGCCGAAGCTCTGGGCCTCCCCGCAGACGACGTCCGCGCCGAGCTCGCCCGGCGCGCGCAGCATCGCGAGCGAGAGCGGCTCGGTCACGACCACGACCAGCAGGGCGCCGCATGCGTGCGCGGCCTCGGCCGCCGCGCGCAGGTCCTGGACGGGGCCGAGGAAGCTCGGGCTCTGCACGACCACGCAGGCGGTGTCGCCGTCGAGCGCCGGCGCGACGGGTACGCTGCGGCCGTCGGGGGCGCACGGCAGCCACTCGAGGCGGGTGTCGAGCGCGCGCAGGTAGCTCTTCAGGACCTCGCCGTAGTGCGGGTGCAGGCCGTGGGCCACGACCACGCGCGAGCGCCGCGTCGCGCGCAGCGCGAGCAGGACCGCCTCGGCGGCCGCCGAGGCGCCGTCGTAGAGCGACGCGTTCGCGACGTCGAGACCGCTCAGCGCGCAGATCATCGTCTGCCACTCGAAGATGGTCTGGAGCGTGCCCTGGCTGATCTCGGGCTGGTAGGGGGTGTACGCGGTGTAGAACTCCGCGCGCGAGGCGAGCGCGTGGACGGCGGCCGGCACGTAGTGGGCGTAGATGCCCGCGCCCAGGAACCACGGATGGGTCTCGGCGCTGGCGTTGCGCGCCGCCAGCGCGGCCAGCTCGCCTGCCACCTCCTGCTCGCTCGCCGCCCGCGGCAGGTCGAGCGCGCGGCCGAGCCGGAGCTTCTCCGGCACGCAGGCGAAGAGGGCGTCGAGCCCGGGCACGCCGATCGTGGCGAGCATCTCGCGGACGTCGTCGGGCGTGTGCGGGACGTAGCGGGGGAGGTCGCCGGTCACTCGGTGCTGCGGTCCTCGACGTGCCGGCGGTACTCGGCGGCGGAGATCAGGGTCTCGATCTCCGCCGCGTCGGCGACCCGGATGGAGAGCATCCAGCCGTCGCCGTAGCAGTCCTCGTTCACGTGCTCGGGGTGGTTGGCGAGGTCCGCGTTCGCCTCCACCACCTCGCCCGTCACCGGCGCGTAGAGGTCGCTCACGGCCTTCACCGATTCGATCACGCCGAAGGGCTCACCGCGTTCGACCGCGGTGCCCACCGCCGGCAGCTCCACGTTCACGATGTCGCCGAGCTGCTGCTGCGCGTAGTCGGTGACGCCGATCGTGACGCGCTCGCCTTCCACGCGCGCCCACTCGTCCTCGCGCGTGTAGCGGAGATCGGCGGGGATCTCGTAGTCGGCCACGGGGCCCCCCTGTCAGCTCGAGAGGAACGGCGTGCGCACGATGCGCGCCGGCACGCCGCGGTCCCGGATCCCGATCTCGACGAGCGTTCCGGGGGTGGCGAGTGCGGGCGGAACGTAGCCGAGCCCGATCGGTTTTCCGAGGGTGGGAGAGGGCGCTCCGGAGGTCACGCGGCCCACCGGACGGCCCTCGTGGAGGATCGCGTGCCCGGCGCGCGCCACGCCGCGTCCGTCGAGCACGAAGCCGGCCAGCGCGCGCGGATGGCCGGCCGCGGCGCGCCGCTCGATCGCCTCGGCGCCGAGGAAGCCGCCCGCGCCGCGCTTCACGAAGCGCTCGAGGCCGGCCTCGAGGGGCGAGGTCGTGTCGTCGAGCTCGTGGCCGTAGAGGGGCAGGGCGGCCTCGAGGCGCAGCGTGTCGCGGGCGCCGAGCCCGGCGGGCACGAGCCCGTGCGGGCGCCCCGCCTCGAGCAGCGCCTCGAACACCGTTTCGCCGGCGCCGGCGTCGAGGTAGAGCTCGAAGCCGTCGGAGCCGGTGTAGCCGGTCCGCGAGACGAGGGCCGGCCGGCCGGCGACGCGCCCCTCGACGAAGGCGAAGCGCCGGACGCCGGCGGGCTCGACGTCGCAGAGGGGCGCCAGCACGGCCGCTGCAGCGGGGCCCTGGAGCGCGAGGAGCGCGGTCTCGGCGCTGCGGTCCGCCGCGCTGACCCCGTCGCCCGCGTGGCGCACGACCCAGCGCCAGTCCTTCTCGACGTTGGCGGCGTTCACGCACAGCATGAAGGCGTCGCCGGCGAGGCGGTAGACGGTGACGTCGTCGACGATCCCGCCCGCCTCGTTGCAGAGCAGGCCGTAGCGCACGCGCCCCGGCTTCAGGGACGCCACCGGGCAGCTCACGAGCCGCTCCAGCGCCGCCACGGCTCCCGGCCCGCGCAGGTGGAGCTGCCCCATGTGCGACACGTCGAAGAGGCCCGCGGCGCTGCGCACCGCGGCGTGCTCGGCGAGGATGCCCGCGTACTGCACCGGCATCTCGAAGCCGGCGAAGGGCACGAGCCGCGCGCCGAGCCGGCGGTGGAGCTCGAAGAGCGGGGTCCGGAGCAGGCTCAAGGCGCGGCGCCGGGGCCGGTGCGCGCCCGGAAGGCCGCCAGGGTGTTGCGCAGCAGCATCGTGATCGTGAGCGGGCCGACGCCGCCGCGCGACGGCGTGAGCAGGCGCGCGACCCCGAGCGCCGCGTCGAAGTCCACGTCCCCTACCTGCACGCCGTTGGCGCCGACGTTCACGCCGATGTCGATCACGGCCGCACCGGGGCGGATCCAGTCGCCCTTCACGAGCTGGGGGCTGCCGGCGCAGGCGACCAGCACGTCGGCCTCGCGGCACAGCGCGGCGAGGTCGCGCGTGCGCGAGTGGCAGAGCGTCACCGTCGCGTGTCGCTCGAGCAGGAGCAGCGCCACGGGCTTCCCGACCAGCGCGCTGCGCCCGACCACCACCGCGCGCGCGCCGGCGAGCGGGACCGCGTGGCGGTCGAGCACCTCGAGGATCCCGAGCGGGGTGCAGGGCCGCAGGCCGGGCAGGCCCGCCAGGAGCCGGCCGGCGTTGCGGGTGTGCAGGCCGTCCACGTCCTTGTCGGGGTCGAGCGCCTCGGTGACGGCGGTGGCGCGCAGCGGCTTCGGCAGCGGGAGCTGCACCAGGATGCCGTCGACCTCCGGGTCGCGGTTGAGCGCCGCGACGACGCCGAGCACGTCGGCCTCGCTCGCGCCCGCCGGCAGGTCGTGCTCGCGCGACGCCATCCCCGCCCGCTCGCACGCGCGCCGCTTGCCCCGGATGTAGGAGAGGCTCGCCGGGTCGTCGCCGACCAGGACGACGGCGAGACACGGCGGCCGGTGGCCGGCCGCGACCAGGGCCGCGACCTCGGCCGCGAGCTCGGCGCGAAGCTCTCGGGCGAGCGCCATGCCGTCCACCACGACGGTGGCGGCCGCGGAGCGGGAGGACGTCACGGGCGCGCAGGATAACCGAGCGCCGGGGGTCTTCTAAGCGGCGCTCTTCGCGCCCTTCTTGCCGCCGCCCTTCTTGCCACCCGAGGGCTTCGACCCCGGCTTGGCGTCCGCCTTGGCGTCGGGCTTCGCCTCGGGCTTGGCGTCGGCCTTCGCGTCGGCCGCCGCGCCCTCGCCCTCCTTCGCGCCGGGCTTGGCGCTCGAGTAGAGGTCCGAGTACCAGCCGCCGCCCTTGAGCACGAAGCCGGTCCGCGAGATCAGGCGCCGGACCTTGCGGGCGCGGCACTTCGGGCAGGTCTTCACCGGGTCCTCGGTGATGCGCTGCTCGCGCTCGAACTCGTGGCCGCACTTCTCGCACAGGTACTCGTAGATCGGCATGGCGTCTCCGCGGATCCAGGGCGCCGGGGATCTAACCCACCGGCCCGGTGCCCGCCAACCCGGCGAGTGCCCGCAGGCGCTCCTCGAGCGCGGCCGGGTCGCCGGCCACCCGCACCCGCTTGCGCCGGCCCTTCGCGCAGGGGTCGAGCCCGACCGCCGCACGCCCGACGCCGAGCGCGCGTGCGAGGGCGCGGGCGCAGGCGTCGTTGGCCGCTCCCTCCACGGGCGGCTCCCGGACCGCCAGGCGCAGCGCCCCGCCGTGCAGGCCGCCGACGCGCTCGCGCGCGGCGCGCGGGGTCACGTGGATCCAGAACGAGACGCCGCCCGAGGGCGGCAGCGCTTCGCGGGCGAGCCGGCGCAGATCGAGGTCTGCGCCCGTGCCGCTCAAGCCTCCTGGGCCCCCGAGGCCGGCCCCGCCGCGCCGCCCGGGCCTCCGCTGCGGCGCCCCGGCGCCTTCGTGGCCTGGGCCAGGAACGCGACCTTGCCGTCGAGGATCGGGTCGTCGGGCAGCTCCTCGACGAGGCCGTCGAGGATCGCCACGTGGGTCTCGATCGCGGCGCGCACGGAGGCACCGAGGCGGGTGCGCAGCGTGCGCATCTCGCGGATGTCCTCGGCCAGCTTGGCGACGCGCCGGTGGGCGGCGTCGAGCAGCTTCTCGGCCCGCACCTCGGCCTCGGCGAGCACCACCTCGGCCTCCTTCGCGGCGGTGCGGCGCAGGTCCTCGCTCACCGACTGGGCGGTGAGCAGCGTCTGGCGCAGGAGCTCCTCGCGGCTTCCCATCTCCTCGACGCGCGCCTCGAGCTCGCGGATCCGCTCGCGCAGCCGCTCGCCCTCGCGGATCAGGTCCTCGAAGTCCTCCGCCACCAGCCGGTGGAAGGCCTGTACCTCCTCGGGGTCGAGGCCGCGCAGGCGCTGGGCGAAGTGATGGTTCTGGATGTCGAGCGGGGTCAGGCGCACGGGTCCCTCCAGCCTCTCGGCCTGCGGCAAGCGATCGGCCCAACCGCGCGCGATCTTTAGCCGCACGCGGGGGGGACCCGTCAGCCGCCGAGCTCACGGGAGCGGCGGGTGGCGGCCTCCACGGCGTCGTGGACCGCGGCGCGCAGGCCGCCGGCCTCGAGCCGGGCGAGGCCCGCGATCGTGGTGCCGCCGGGAGAGGTGACCCGGTCCTTCAGTTGCCCGGGATGCAGGCCGCTCTCGAGCGCGAGCCGCGCCGCGCCGAGCACGGTCTGGCAGGCCAGCCGGTGCGCGGCCTCGCGCGGGAGGCCGGCGCGCACGCCGGCGTCGGCGAGTGCCTCGAGGAAGACGAAGACGTAGGCCGGGCCGCTCCCCGAGAGCCCGGTCACCGCGTCGAGCAGGCCCTCGTCGGGTGCCTCCCAGACGACGCCGACGCTCTCGAAGAGCGCCTGCGCGACGGCGCGGTCGGCGGAGGTCGCGGCGGCGTTGGCGGCGAACGCGGTGGCGCCCGCGCGCACGAGCGCGGGCGTGTTGGGCATCGCGCGCACGATGCGCGTGCCGGCCGGAAGCTCGGCCGCGAGCTTCGCGAGCGAGACGCCGGCGGCGATCGAGACCCAGAGCGGCCGCGCGAGGTCCGCGCCCGGCTCCTTGCGCAGCGCGCCGAGCACGCGCGGGACGAGGCCCGGCTTCACGGCGAGCAGCACGACGTCGCTCTCGCGCACGAGGGCGCCGTTGTCGGTACCGGTCGTGATGCCGAGGCCGCGCGCGAGCGCGTCGCGGCGGGCGGCGTCGGGGTCGGTCGCGCGCAGCCTCGCGGCCGGCACCCCGGCGGCCGCGAGGCCGCCGAGCAGCGCCTCGCCCATCGCGCCGGCGCCGATCGCGCCGATCCGCAGTCCGTCGAGCGCACCCATCACCCGTCCTCCCGTCACGCCGGCCGCGGGCCGAACAGCTCCGTCCCGATCCGCACCCAGGTCGCCCCCTCCTCGACGGCGACCTCGAAGTCGTGCGACATGCCCATCGACAGCTCCACGAGCTGCGCGCCACCCGGAGCGTCGCGCAGCTCGTCGCGCAGCGCGCGCAGGCGGGCGAAGGCGGGGCGGGCGGCCTCGGGATCGTCGGTGGGAGCGGGCATCGCCATGAGGCCCGTGACGCGCAGGTGCGGGTGCGCCGCCAGCCCGGCGAGCAGGGCGGGGAGCTCCGCCTCCAGGGCGCCGCTCTTCTGCGGCTCGCGCGAGACGTTGACCTGCACGAGCACGGGCAGCACGCGCCCGGCCGCCGCGGCCTGGCGCTCGAGCTCGGCGGCCAGCCGGGGGCTGTCGAGCGTGTGGAGGCAGGAGAAGGCGGCGAGCGCCTCCCGGGCCTTGTTGCGCTGGAGGTGGCCGATCCCGTGCCAGCGCAGGGCGCCCGCGGTTTCATCGCCGAGAATCTCCCGCACCTTCGCGATCTTGGCCGAGGCTTCCTGAACGTAGTTCTCGCCCAGGTCGCGAAGCCCCGCCCGGGCCGCCGCCGCGACCCGGGCGGCCGGCTGCCGCTTGCTCGCGCCGATCACCCGCACCGCGGCGGGGTCGCGCCCGGCGCGGCCCGCGGCGGCGGCGATGCGCGCGCGCAGGGCGGCGAGCCGCGCGGCGAGCGCCGGCGCTTCGTCGCGCTCGGGCTCAGGCGAGGCCATCGTGTCCGGCCTCGCGCAGCAGCGCGAGCGTCTCCTCGATCGGCAGCCCGATCACGTTGGTCTCGCTGCCCTCGATGCGCTCGATGAAGCGGCGGCCCTCGCCCTGCACGGCGTAGGCGCCGGCCTTGTCGAGCGGCTCACCGGTCGCGACGTAACGCCGGATCTCGGCGGCGCCGGCCGGTCGCATCCAGACGCGGCTCTCGACGAGCGCGCTCCAGGCGGTGAGCGCCGCGCTCTCGACGAGCGCGACGGCGGTCAGCACCTGGTGCGCGCGCCCGACCAGCCGGGCGAGGAGGCGCTCCGCGTCGCCGGGGTCCTCGGGCTTGCCGAGCATCGCGCCGTCCACGACCACGATCGTGTCGGCGCCGAGCACGAGGCGCGCCGGCGCCGGACCCACCCGCCGCGCGACGGCTGACGCCTTCTCCCGCGCGAGCCGCGACGCGAGCGCGCGCGGGGCCTCGCCCGGGCGCGCGCGCTCGTCGATGTCCGCGGGCTGCACCTCGAAGCGGATCCCGGCGCGGCCCAGGAGCTCGCGCCGGCGCGGCGAGCCGCTGCCGAGGATCAGCGGCCCGTTCCGCGGGCGGGTGGTGCGGGGTGTCTCCATCGCGCCCGAAGGGAAACGGGCGCCCGCGCGGGCGTCAACCGGCGCCGCCGGCCGCGCCGGCGGCTACGCTCGGCGCACGGAGGACGGCGCGGCGATGGAGCAGGCGGGGGAGCGGCGCTGGAGCCTGGAGGGGGCGCGGGCGGTGCTGGCCGACGTGCGGGCTCGGACCGAGCGCGCCGTCGTCCAGGCGGACGGACTGATCCGGGAGCGCGAGCAGGCCGGCGCGGAGGGGCGACGCGCGATCGACGAGCGCATCCAGGGCGTGGTCTCGCGCTGGGCGCGCGAGATCGAAGCGCTCGGCGCGGAGGCGAAGGGCGTCTGGCTCGTCGACTTCGACAACGGCTCCGGGTACTACTGCTGGCGCTGGCCCGAAACCGCCCTCGACCACTTCCACGGCTACGACGACGGCTTCGCCGGCCGCACCCGCATCCAGTAACCCCGCGGCAAGAGGCGGGGACAGACCCGGCGATCCGGCGATTCGACCGGCTGGTGGCCGGCGCTCAGCTCCGGGAATCGCCGGATCGCCGGGTCTGTCCCCGTTCCCTACCGGTTCGGGGCGAAGAAGTCGTTGCCTTTGTCGTCGACGACGATGAAGGCCGGGAAGTCGGTGACCTCGATCTTCCAGACCGCTTCCATGCCGAGCTCGGGGTAGTCGAGGACCTCGACCTTCTTGATCGACTCGACCGCCAGCACCGCGGCCGGGCCCCCGATCGAGCCCAGGTAGAAGCCGCCGTGCTTGCGGCACGCCTCGGTGACCTGCCGCGAGCGGTTGCCCTTGGCGAGCGTCACGAAGCTGCCGCCGTGCTCCATGAACAGGTCGACGTAGGAGTCCATGCGCCCCGCGGTGGTCGGCCCGAAGGAGCCCGAGGCGTAGCCTTCCGGCGTCTTGGCCGGCCCCGCGTAGTAGACGACGTGGTCGCGGACGTAGGCGGGCAGCTCCTCGCCGCGGTCGAGGCGCTCCTTGAGCTTCGCGTGCGCGATGTCGCGCGCCACCACGATCGTGCCGCTCAGCGCGAGCCGGGTCTTGATCGGGTGGCGGGAGAGCGTGCGGCGGATCTCCGCCATCGGCTGGTCGAGGTCGATGCGCACGACCTCGCCCGGGAGCTCGCCCGCACTCACGTCGGGCAGGAAGCGCGCCGGGTTGGTCTCGAGCTGCTCGAGGAACACGCCCTCGTGCGTGATCCTGGCGAGCGCCTGGCGGTCGGCCGAGCAGGAGACGCCGATCCCGACCGGCAGCGAGGCGCCGTGGCGCGGCAGCCGGATCACGCGCACGTCGTGGCAGAAGTACTTGCCCCCGAACTGGGCGCCGATCCCGAGCCGGCGCGAGAGCGCCAGCACCTGCTGCTCGAGCTCGAGGTCGCGGAACGCCCGGCCCGCTGCGTTGCCGCTGGTGGGGAGCGCGTCGTAGTAGCGGCACGAGGCGAGCTTCACGGTCTTGAGCGTGAGCTCGGCGGAGGTACCGCCGATCACGATCGCCAGATGGTAGGGGGGACACGCCGCGGTGCCGAGCCCGCGGATCTTCTCCTCGAGGAAGCGCAGCAGCGCGGTGGGGTTCAGGATCGCGCGCGTCTCCTGGAACAGCAGGCTCTTGTTCGCGGAGCCGCCGCCCTTGGTGACGAACAGGAAGTGGTACTCGTCGCCCTCGGTGGCGTAGAGCTCGATCTGGGCGGGCAGGTTGGTGCGCGTGTTGACCTCTTCGTACATCGAGGTCGGCGCCATCTGCGAGTAGCGCAGGCTCGTCGTGGTGTAGGTGTCGTGGATGCCACGGGCGAGCGCGGCCTCGTCGTCACCGGTGGTCCAGACGCGCTGGCCCTTCTTGCCCAGCACGATCGCGGTGCCGGTGTCCTGGCACGAGGGCAGGATCATGCCGGCCGCGACGTTGGCGTTCTTCAGCATCTGGAGCGCGACGAAGCGGTCGTTGTCGCTGGCCTCCGGGTCGTCGAGGATCGCCCGCACCTGGGCGAGGTGCGCCGGCCGGAACAGGTGCGAGACGTCCCGGATCGCCTGGGCGGCGAGCAGCGTGAGCCCCTCGGGTGCGACGGTGAGCAGCTCGTGGCCCTCGAAGCGTGCGCGGCCGACGAAGTCGCCGGTGAGCCGGCGCCAGGGCGTCGCCTCGTCGTCGTGCGGGAGCTCGAAGAGCGGCTGGTGCGAGAAGGCGGTCATGCGTTCCTCGTGTGGACGGCTGCACGATAGCGGACGGCTTCGCGGCGGTGATACCCTCGGGTCCTCCTGCCGCTCGCCCGCTCGCAGCTCCCGCCCGCGCCGTGATCGCGATCCCGCGTCGTTCCCCTCGCGTCCGTGGAGGTCGCCTCATGCCCAGCCCGCCCGAGGGCTCCTTCGCGCTCCTCGGCTGCGACGCGCAGGGCGTCGTGGTCTGGTGCAGCGGCGCCGTCGAGGCGTTGTCCGGCCGCGCGCCCGCTGCGCTCCTCGCGCGCCCGCTCGCGTCCGCGCTCCCCGGGCTCGACGCCCCGGCCCGCGAGCGCTTCGCTGCCTCGCTCGCCGCGGGCGCCCCGTTCCGGCTCGTGATCGACGGGCTCAGCCTCGAGGCCGCGCCCGCGGCGGGCGCGGGCGCCCCCGCCTGGTGCGTCGCGCTGCGGCCCGCCCCCGAGCCCGCCGCCGCGCTCGCCGAGAGCGAGGAGCGCTACCGCCGGCTCGTCGAGGCGTGCCCCGAGCCGATCGTGGTGCACGCGGGCGGGTGCATCCGCTTCGTGAATCCTGCCGCCGTCGCGATGCTCGGCGCCAGCTCGTCCGAGGAGCTCCTCGGCCGCCGGATGATCGACTTCGTGCACCCCGACTATCACGCCGTGGTGGCCGAGCGCGTGCGCAAGATGCTCGAGACGGGGGGGCCGGCCCTCCTGCTCGAGGAGAAGATCCTGCGCCCCGACGGCAGCGTGCTCGACGTGGAGATCGCGGGCGCCGCGGTGTCGTTCCAGGGCGAGCCGGCGATCCAGCTCGTCGGGCGCGACGTGAGCGAGCGCCGGCGCGCCGAGGCGGAGCGCTGGCGCCTCGAGGAGCAGGTGCAGGAGGCACGCCGGCGCGAGGGCATGGTGCGGCTCGCCGCGGGCGTCGCCGACCGCCTGAGCCGGCTCTCCACCGAGCTGCTCGACCAGGTCGACGAGAGCCTGGCCCGCACCCCCCGCCGCGCGCGCCGGCCGGATCCGAAGGCGCGCCCGGCGCCCCACGAGGCCCGGCGCCGGAGCCTCGGGACGGAACGGCTCGAGCCGGGTCCGGTGCGCCGCGTGGGTCTGCAGATGGCGGCCCTCACCGAGCAGCTCCTCGGCTACGTCGGGCGCCGGCCCGCGGTCGGGGCGAGCACGAATCTCTCGGCGCTCGTCATGGGGCTGTCGCAGGGGCTCGAAGCGGGGCTCGAGCCCAGGGTCTCGCTGAGCCTCGACCTGCCGATGGGGCTGCCGCCCGCCCGCGTGAACGCGATCCAACTGCGCCGCGTCGTCGCGCTGCTCGTGCACAACGCCTCCGACGCGCTCGCGCCGCGCGGCGGCACCGTGAAGGTCCGCACCCGCGTGCTCGACGTCGACGAGGCGCAGCTCGCCTCGCTGCAGCCGCCCGGCGCGCTGCGGGCGGGCCCCGGCGTCGCGCTCGAGGTGAGTGACGACGGCTGCGGCATGGACGCCGCCACCCGCTCGCAGGTCTTCGACCCCTTCTTCAGCACCAAGTCGCCCGAGCGCGGCCTCGGGCTCGCCGAGGTGGCGGGCCTGGTCGGCGCCCAGGGCGGCGGCCTCGTCGTGGAGAGCGCGCCCGGCCGCGGGACCACCGTGCGCCTGCTCTTCCCGGCGCTCGCCGCTACGCCCGCGGAGGTTCCCCCGCCGCAGCTCGGGCCCCTTCGTCCCCTCCGCCGCCGCTGAGCGGGGCCGCCGGTTGCGAAGCCTGCTCGGCCGCGGGCAAGCTCGCCCGCAAGCCTTGCCCACGGAAGGAGCGCCATGGTCCGGGGAACCCGCATCGAACACGACTCGATGGGACCGATGGAGGTCCCGGCCGACGCGCTGTGGGGCGCCTCCACCCAGCGCGCGGTCCTGAACTTCCCGGTGAGCGGGGAGCGCTTCCCGCGCCGCTTCGTGGCGGCGCTCGGGCTCGTGAAGGCCGCGGCGGCGGAGGCGAACGGTGCGCTCGGCGTCCTCGACGCCGCCCACGCGCACGCCATCGAGGCGGCCGCGCGCGAGGTGGCGGCGGGCCGCTGGGACGCGCAGTTCGTCGTCGACGTCTTCCAGACGGGCTCGGGCACCTCGACCAACATGAACGCCAACGAGGTGATCGCGACGCGCGCCCGCCAGCTCCTCACCGAGACGGCGCCGCCGGTCCACCCGAACGACCACGTGAACGCGAGCCAGTCCTCGAACGACGTGATCCCGACCGCGCTGCACGTGGCCGCGCGCGTCGCGATCGCCGAGGACCTGCTGCCGGCGCTCGCGCGCCTCGCGGCGGCGCTGCGCGCGAAGGCGCACGAGCTCGACGACGTCGTGAAGGTCGGCCGGACCCACGGGATGGACGCGACCCCGGTGCGGCTCGGGCAGGAGTTCGGCGGCTGGGCGCGGCAGGTGGAGCGGGCGGCGGCGCGGATCGCGGCGGCCGGCGAGGAGCTCGCGGAGCTGCCGCTGGGCGGCACGGCGGTGGGGACCGGCATCAACTGCCCGCCCGGCTTCGCCGAGCGCGCGATCGCGCGCCTCGCGGCCGACACCGGGCTCGCGTTCCGCGAGGCGGAGGACCACTTCGAGGCGCAGGGGGCGCGCGACGCCGCGGTGGCCGCGAGCGGCGCGCTGCGCGGCGCGGCGGTGGCGCTCTTCAAGATCGCGAACGACCTGCGCCTGCTCGCCTCGGGCCCGCGCTGCGGCCTCGGCGAGCTGCGCCTGCCGGCCGTGCAGCCCGGCTCCTCGATCATGCCGGGCAAGGTGAACCCGGTGCTCTGCGAGTCGGTGATCCAGGTGGCGGCGCAGGTGGTCGGCAACGACGCGGCGGTGGCGCTCGGCGGGCTTGCCGGCCAGCTCGAGCTGAACACGATGATCCCGCTCCTCGCCCGCAACCTCCTCGAGTCGATCCGCCTGCTGGCGGCGGTGAGCCGGCTCTTCGCCGAGCGCTGCGTCGAGGGCATCGAGGCCGAGCGCGAGCGCGCCGCCGAGTGGGTCGAGCGCAGCCTCGCGATGGCGACCGTCCTGGCGCCCCGGATCGGCTACGACCGCGCAGCGGAGATCGCGAAGGAGGCCGCCCGCAGCGGCCGCACCATCCGCGAGATCTGCCTCGAGCGCGCCGTCCTCCCGCGGGCCGAGCTCGAGGCGCTCCTGGACGCCCGCGCCCAGACCGGCCCCTGAGGCGCGCGGCCGGCGCCGGCGGGGCTCAGCGGATCGGGAGGCGCCGCTCCTCCCAGGAGCCGCTCGGGCCGTCGAAGACGAGCAGGCGCGCGGAGGTCTGGAGCGTCACGGTGTCGGCCTGCGCGCGCAGGGCGACGATCGCCTCCCCGAGACGCATGCGCGTCTCGAAGAAGCCGCCGTGCTGCGCCGAGACGCCGAGCGCGCGCCGGTCGCTGACCAGGGCGGCCACGTTCTGTCCCACGGCGCTGTCGAGCACGCGCTCCTGGGGCCCCAGGCTCGCCTCGACCAGGTTGCCGGTCTTGCCGTCGAAGCCGATTGCGCGCAGCGGCGTCACGACCAGCGCCACGCGGTCGCCGAGCGCGACGTCGGCCGGCGGCGCCTCGCCGCTGCGGTAGCGCGCCTGCTGCCAGGATCCCGAGCTCGCGGTGACGGCCAGGAGCCGGCGGTCGGTGACGGCGACGCCGACGCGCCCGCGCTGCTTCGCGTAGAGGACGCGCTCGCCGCGCTCGAGCCGTTCGCCGAGGGGGTTGCCGCCGCCCGGGGAGACCGCGAGCACCTCGCGCGCGAGCACCACGATGTCGAGCTGGGGCGAGAGCGGGCTCTCCTCGCCGGCGCGCGCCGCGGCGGCGGCGCCGAGCGCCAGCGCGGCGAGGATCGGCCCGAGCGTGGCGGCGGCGAGGGGCGCGGGGGCGCCGAGCCTCGCTCGGGGCGTGCCGCTGCCCCTCACACGGGCACCAGCGCGCCGCGCACCGCCGAGGCGGCGTCGCTCGCGAGCCAGGCGATCACCGCCGCGATCCGCTCCGGGCGCGTCCACCTCGAGACGTCGGCGTCCGGCATGGCGGCGCGGTTGGCCGGGGTGTCGATCGTGGTGGGCAGCACCGCGTTCACGCGCACCGCCGCCGGCAGCTCGTGCGCGAGGGCGCGCGTCCACGCGGCGAGCGCAGCCTTGGAGGCGACGTAGGCGCCCATCCCGCCGGGCGCGTCGAGCGCCGCCTGGGCCGCGACGTTCACGATCGCACCCTGGCCCCGGGCCAGGAGGCCGGGCAGGGCGGCGCGCGTCACGACCGCGGCCGTCCGTACGTTCATCCGGTACATACGGTCCCAGACTTCGAGTGGAGTCTCGTGGTGGAGGCCGGCCGCGAAGCCACCCACCCCGTTGACCACGACCGCCGGCGCGCCGGCCCGCGCGATCAGTGCGCCCGCGCCCTCCTCGTCGGCGACGTCGGCCTCGAGGAGCACGAGCCGGTCCCCGGCGAGCGCTCGTGCGAAGCGCTCGCGCATCCGCTCCGCCTCGGGCGCCCGGACCCAGGGCACCCAGACGCGGTCGCCGGCGCCCAGGAAGGCCTCCACCACCGCCTGGCCGAGGGCGCCCGTGCCTCCCGTCACGATCACCCCGCGCCGATCGCTCATCACCGCGCCTCCCTGCGATCCTGCATCCGTTCGAACGCGAGCGTGGCCAGGCGCGCGAGCGTCGGGTCGGGGTCGGCGCGCAGCGCGTCGAGCCGCGCGCCCACCTCGGGAGGCGGGTCGAGGAGACCCGCCAGCGCCGTCACCGCGGCACGGCGCACGTGCGGGTCGTCGTCGCCGGTCGCAGCGAGCAGCGCGCGCGCGGTCTCGGGATGATCCGGTGCGAGCTCGCGCAGCGCGAACGCGGCCATCCGGCGCGCGGCCGGGTCCTCGGCGCTGCGCACGAGGCCGATCAGGACGCCGACGAGCTGCGGGTGGAGCCGCCCCATGTCGACGAGGACGCGCGCCGCCGACCAGCGCACGTCGCCCTCGCGCGCGCCGAGCCCGTCGACCAGCGCCGGCAGCAGCCCCGGGTCGGGCGGCTCGAGGCGCGCCAGGGCGAGGGCAGCGGGCACGCGGGGAGCTCCGCCGCGACGGAGCGCCGCGCGCAGCAGCGGGAGCACGCCCTCCGAGCGCCGGGCGAGCGCGACGAGCGCCTCGCCCGCCGCCCGCGCGACGCCGCGCTCCGGGTCCCCGAGCGCGCCGATCAGGGGCTCCGCCAGGAGCGCGCCGGCCGGGTCGCCCGCGATCGCGCGGCAGGCGGCCGCGCGATCGCCCGGGTCGCCGCTCGCGAGCTGCACGAGGAGCGGATGGCTCACCGCCGCAGAGCCGGCCGGATCATCGGGCCGCCCTCCGGATCCCCGGGCGGGCCCTCCGGATCATCGGGCGGGCCCTCCGGATCATCGGGTGGGCCCCCCGGATCGTCGGGCCAGCCCTCCGGCCTCGCCGGGCAGGCTCCAGGTGGCCTCGCGGGCCGGAGCGTCGTCGTGGCGCCGCGCGCGCCCCTCGCGCTCGAGCTTGCGCAGGTGCGCGGCCACCGACTGCGCCGCCACCGCGTGGAGCGCCACGGGCACGTCGGTGTAGACCCGCGCGACCAGCGTCGCGATCGCTGCCGGCCCCTGGCCGAGCGCGGCCAGGATCTGCCGCTCGCGCTCGCCGCGGTGCGCGATGTACTGGCGCAGCTTCGCCGGGCCGTCCTCGATGCAGGGGCCGTGCGCGGGATAGATCCGGCCGGGCGCCTCCGCGAGCAGGCGCTCGAGGGACGCCAGGTAGTCGAGGAGGTCGCCCGTGTCGTCCGGGATCACGGTGGTGCCGACGCCCAGCACGTTGTCGCCGGAGAAGAGCGCGCGCTCCTCCTCGAGCACGAAGCAGAGGTGGTCGGGCGCGTGGCCCGGCGTGTGTACGGCGCGCAGGGTGGCGCCCTCCGTACGCAGCACCGACCCGTCGCCGATCGGCGTCAGGGGGGCCGGGCAGGCGCGGTCGAAGGCGGGCCAGGGGAGCTTCGACACCCGCAGCGGGCCGAAGCGCTCGAGCACCTGGGCCACGCCTCCGATGTGGTCCACGTGTCCGTGGGTGAGGACGATCTCCTGGATCGCCTCGCAGCCGGCCTGCGCCATCGCCCGCTCGAGCACTTCGAGGTAGCCGTGGACCCCCTGGCCGGGATCGAGCAGCAGCCGCGCGCGTCCGGTCCCGACCAGGTAGGTGTTGGTGCCCGGGCCGGTGAAGAGGCTCGGGTTGCGCCCGAGCGCGACCGTGACCCGCTCCGACCACACGTCGACCTCGGGCAGGGTGAGCCCGATCATGGTGTTCGGCGCGCTCATCGTCCCGCGACGGTCATGCGCGCCACCCGCAGGGTGGGAGCGGCGATGGCGCCGAGCCAGACGAGGTCGCTCCCGACCAGGTCGATCGCCGCCAGCATGTCCCCGAGGTGGCCCGCGATCGTGACCTCCTCGACCGCGTGCACGGGCCGGCCGTCCTCGATCCACAGGCCCGCGGCGCCCCGCGAGTAGTCGCCGGTGACCGGGTTGAAGCCCATCCCGATGAGCTCGGTGACGAGCAGGCCGCGGCCCGTGCGGCGGACGATCTCCTCGGGCGGCAGCTTGCCGGGCTCGAGCCACAGGTTGGTGGGCCCCGGGCCCGGCGCGCCCGCAGCCCCGCGCACCGCGTTGCCGGTGCTGCGCAGGCCGAGCTTGCGGGCGCTGTAGCCGTCGAGGAGCCAGCTTCGCAGCCGCCCCCCCTCGACCAGCACGTTGCGCCGGGTCGGCAGCCCCTCGCCGTCGAAGGGCCGCGAGCCGAGTCCGCCCGGCAGGCGCCCGTCGTCGATCACGGTCACGAGCTCGCTCGCGATCGGCTCGCCCATGCGGTCCTTCAGGAAGGTCGCGTCCCGATACACCGCGCTGCCCGCGACGCAGCCGGCGAGCTGGCCGAGGAGGCTCCGCGCGACCATCGGCTCGAAGATCACCGGTACCTCGCAGGTCGCGACCGGGCGCGCGCCGAGCCGGCGCAGCGCGCGCTCGGCGGCGCGGCGTCCCACCGCGCCGGCGTCCTCGAGGGCGCCGAGCCGGCGGGCTGCCGTCATCCAGTAGTCGCGCTGCATCGCCTCGCCCTGGCGCGCCACGGGCTCGCAGAAGAGCGAGTGGCTCGCCGACTCGTAGCTCCCGGCGAAGCCCGCGCTGTTCGCATAGGCCGTGCGCCGGAAGCCGCTCGCGACCTGGCTGCCCTCCGAGTTCACGATCCGGGGGTCGAGCGCCCGGGCCGCGGCCTCGGCGCGGCGCGCCTCCTCGACGCGTGCCTCCACCGAGACGTGGCGGTCCTCGGGCGCCAGGAGCGCGAGCTCCGGCCGATCCCCGGCGAAGCCGCCGTCGGGCAGCCCGGCGGCGGGATCCGGCGCGGTGGCGCGGGCCAGCGCGACCGTCTCCCGGGCCATCCGGTCGATCGTGTCGGGCGAGAGGTCGCTCGTGGAGGTGAGCGCCGTGCGCAGCCCGCCCGCTCCGGCCACGAAGGCGCGGATCCCGAGCACGCGCTCGCGCGCCTGCTTCACGAAGTCGATCTCGCGCGCGCGCACGCGCGCCTCGAAGGAGTCGCTCTCGGCGAGCGCGGCGTCCGCCGCGTGGGCGCCGGCGTCGAGCGCCCGGCGCACGGCGCGCGCGACGGCCTCCTCGGCCGGCAGGGCGGCCGTCACGCTTCCGTGCCTCCGACCGTGAGCCCGTCCACGCGCACCGTCGGCAAGCCGACCCCGACCGGCACCGACTGGCCGTCCTTGCCGCAGGTGCCGACACCCTGGTCGAGCGCCAGGTCGTGGCCGACGCGGGAGACGCGGGTCAGGACGTCGGGGCCGTTGCCGATCAGGGTGGCGCCCTTCACCGGCGCGCCGATCCGGCCGTCCTCGATCCGGTAGGCCTCGCTCGCGCTGAACACGAACTTGCCGCTCGTGATGTCGACCTGGCCGCCCCCGAACGACACCGCGTAGAGGCCGCGCGACACCGAGCGCACGATCTCCTCCGGGTCGTCGTGGCCGGCGAGCATGAAGGTGTTGGTCATGCGCGGCATCGGCAGGTGCGCGTAGCTCTCGCGGCGGCCGTTGCCGGTGGGCGCCATGCCCATGAGGCGCGCGTTGAGCCGGTCCTGGAGGTAGCCGACCAGGACGCCGTCCTCGATCAGCACGGTGCGCTGGCTGGGCGTTCCCTCGTCGTCGACGTTCAGCGAGCCGCGCCGGCCCGGAAGCGTGCCGTCGTCCACCACGGTGACGCCGGGCGCCGCGACGCGCTGGCCCAGACGGTCGGCGAAGGCGCTGGTCTTCTTGCGGTTGAAGTCGCCCTCGAGCCCGTGCCCGATCGCCTCGTGGAGCAGGATCCCCGGCCAGCCCGGGCCGAGCACCACGTCCATGGTGCCGGCGGGGCAGGGGACGGCGGTGAGGTTGAGCAGCGCGATGCGCACCGCCTCGTCGGCGAGCGGCTGCCACGCCCCCGGATCGAGCAGGCGCTCGAGCTCGTAGCGGCCGCCCATCCCGTGGTAGCCCACCTCGCGCCGCCGCCCGCCCGGATCCTGCGCGATCACCTGGACGTTGAGCCGCACGAGCGGGCGCAGGTCGCCGGCGCTCGCGCCGTCATGGCTCACCACCAGCACGCGCCGCTGCTCCGCGACCACGCTCGCCATCACCTGCACGATCCGGGGATCGCGCGCGCGGGCGTAGCGGTCGATCTCCCCGAGCAGGCGCACCTTGTCGGCGACGGGCACGTCCGTGGGAGCGGTCGCGACCGGATACAGGTCGCGGGAGCCCGCGGCCGGGTGGAGCGCGACCGGCGCGCTCGTGCCGCCGGTCTCCGAGATGGCCCGCGCCGTCGCCGCCGCGAGCTCGAGGCTCTCGACGGTGATCTCGTCCGAGTGCGCGTAGCCCTGGCGCTCGCCGGCCACGACCCGCACGCCGACGCCCTGCTCGACGTGGCGGTTGCCGCTCTTCACGATGCCCTCTTCGAGGGCCACCGAGTCCTGGGTGCTGTACTCGAAGAAGAGGTCGGCGCCGTCGGCGCGGCGCTCGAGCGCGCTCCCGAGCACGCGCCCGAGCGCGTGCTCGTCGACGCCGAAGCGCTCGTGGAAGAAGGAGGCCACGTCGGCGCCGGCGGGCGCTGGCTTCGGGCGCGGGGCGTGCGGGTCGCTCATCGGAGCGGAGGGTCCTCGAGGGCGTGGAGGTGTCCGGGAAGCGCGGCGAGGGTAGCAAGCGCGCTCGCGTCGATCGCCCGGAAGCCGGCGCGCCGGGCGGCGGCCACGTCCTGCTCGGGGTCGTCGCCGACGTAGGCGGCGGCGGCGGGCGCGACCCCGAGGCGCGCCGCGACCGCGGCGAAGAAGGCGGGATCCGGCTTCGCGGCACCGAGCGCCGAGGGCAGGAGGACGGCCTCGAGGCCCTCGTCGAGGCCGAGGCCGGCGAGCAGTCGGGGCAGGCGCCCGTCGAAGTTCGAGGCCACGGCGAGGCGCCGCCCCTCGCCGCGGAGGGCGTCGAGCGCCGCGCGTGCGCCCGGGAGGGGACGCCAGGCGGCCGGCTCGGCGTAGTGGGCGAAGAGCGCCGCGAAGCAGGCCTCGAAGTCCCCGAAGCGCTGCATCTGGTCCGCAGCCCGGAAGACGGCGCGCACCAGGTCCCGCCACCAGGCGCGCTCGCGCCCGGCCACCTGCTCGGGCGGGAGGCCCGGGAAGACCATCGGCGGGGCCGCGGCCAGCACCCGGCGGAACGCGTCGTCGAGCCGCCAGGCCGGGATCGCGACCCCGTGCGCGCGCGCGACCCGGGCATAGGTCTCGCCGACCGGCTCGGCCGGCCGGATCAGGGTGCCGGCCGCGTCGAAGACGACGGCCTCGATCCGGGGGATCTCCATGCGGATGGGCTTCGTTCGCCTCCGGCTCACTGCGCGGCGGCCTTCGGCCGCCACCGGATGGGCTTCGTTCGCCTTCGGCTCACTGCGCGGCGGCCTTCGGCCGCCACCTGATGGGCTTCGTTCGCCTCCGGCTCACTGCGCGGCGGCCTTCGGCCGCCTTGCCGGATGACCTTCGTTCGCCTTCGGCTCACTGCGCGGCGGCCTTCGGCCGCCTTGCTGCCGCGATGAAGGCCGCGGGGAGCTCGCGGGTGGGGGAGCCGGCGGCGATGGTTTCGAGCCGGATGCGCTCGAGGCCGATCTCGTGCAGCCAGCCGGCCACCTCGGTGGGCGGGAAGCCGAGCCACTGGACGCCGAGCTCCTCGCGCATCCACTCGGCCTCGTGGCGGACGAAGTCGACCACCACGAGCGCGCCGCCGGGTCGCACCACCCGCGCCATCTCGCGCAGCGCCTCGGCTGGCGCCGGCAGGTAGTGGAGCACCATGTGGGCGAGGGCGGCGTCCACCTCGCCGTCGCCGAGGGGCAGCGCGCCTGCCTCGCCGGCGCGGAGCGAGACCCGCCCCGCGCCGCTTCCCTCCGCGCCCACCGCGATGCCGTCGCCCGTGAGCGTGAAGCCTTCCTCGGCAAGCTTCGCGCGCGCCGCGTCGAGCATGCGCCGGGAGTGGTCTACGGCGATCACGTCGAGCCCGAGCCGCGCGAGCTCGATCGCGAGGATCCCGGTCCCGGTGCCGACGTCCACGACGGTCCAGTCGGGCGGCGCGAGGTGGGCGAGCGCACGGGCGCGCAGCACGTCGTCGTGGAAGACCTTGCGCAGCGCGTCCCACTCCGGCCCCACCGCGTCGAAGAAGGAGCGCGCGCGGCTCGCGCGCGCCTCGAGCACGCGCGCGAGCGCCGCCGCGTCGCGCTCCGCGGCCGGGTCGCCCGAGAGCTCCCGGCGCGCGAGGGCCCAGGCGTCGCGCCAGGCGCCGTCGCCGGGCGTCGCGAAGCGGTAGAAGACGTAGGTGCCCTCGCGGCGGTCGCGCAGGAGCCCTGCCTCGCGCAGGATCCCGAGGTGGCGCGAGACCCGGCTCTGCGCCATCCCGAGCACCTCCATCAGCTCCTGCACGGCCAGCTCCTCGCGCTCGAGCAGCGAGAGGATCCGCACCCGCGTCGGGTCGGCGAGGGTCCGGAGGATCTTCTGGAGCGATTCGGCGCTCACCGCCGGGCCCTCGGGCTACGGCCGGCGCGGCGCGGGGCGCCCGCTGCCGAGATCGGGCGCCGCGAGCGTGCCGCCGATCGTGAGGTCCGCGCTGCCGTCGGGCCCGAGCGCGACGGGGCTCCCGGCGAAGAGGTCGCGCAGCGCCGGCTCGCGCACCTCGACGTGGGCGCGCAGCGCGAGCGGCGCGAGCGTCGGCGCCGGGCCGCGGCCCACGGTGCCGCTCGCCTCGAAGGCCAGCATCGGACCGTCGACGACGAGCTTCTCGACGCGCGCGAGCTCGTCGCCGCCGAGCGTCGCCTGCGCCGCGATCGACTGGTAGGGCACCCCGATCGGGAGGTTCGGGAGCGACACCGAGCCGTCCGTGGCCCGGAGCGCGAGCGTGCCCTCGGGTCCCGCCTCGGCGAGCCGGAGGTCGACCGTGCCGCCGAGCTTGCCGTCGATCGCGAAGCCGCTCCCGCCGAAGAGCGCCGCCGGGAGGAGCGCCAGGTCCACGTCGGCGAGCTCGCCCTCGAAGCCGGGCGCGCCGCCGAGCCGGACCACGCCGTCGACGCGCCCGGCACCGGCGCGCAGCGAGAGCACGGCGGCCGGGTCTCCGCGCAGCCACGAGAACGACCAGGCCGGGCGCGCGCGCACGCGATCGAGGCGCAGCCGCTGGCCGCCGGCCGTCGTCACCGTGACGTCGCGCGCGTGGAGCGTCGGCAGCAGGGCGATCAGGTCGAGCTCGAGCTCGCCGATCCCGACCTGCGCGCCCGTGGCGGCGCTCGCGAGCGCGGCGATCTGGGGGGTCAGCCGGTCCACCGGGAAGCGGGCGATCACGAACCCGAGGGTCAGCGCGAGGTAGGCCGCCGCGATCGCGAGCACCCGGCGGGCGCGCCCGCGCGGGAGCAGCGGAAAGGGGGCGGCGCCCGGGGTGCTCACGTCGTCGGCTCGAAGGAGGAGACGGTGAAGGTCACGTCGAGCAGGTCCACCTTGGCGCCGCCCTTCTGCTCGCTGCGGGTCCGGATGCGCAGGCTCTTCACCGAGAGCGGCTGCTCCGCCGACTCGATCTTGTGCAGGAAGTTCACCACCTGGGCGAGCGTCACCTGCTTGAGCGCCACCTGCACCTTGGTCTCGCGATAGGTGTCGCTGGCCGGCGCCGCCTGGGGCTCCATTGACTCCACCTTGACGGCGGACTGGGCGGCGAGCTGCTCGAGGGTCGTGAAGAGGTTGCCCTTCGGACCCTGCCGGATGCGCGCCTCGACCGAGGCCAGGTTGGCCTGCAGCGCGGCCAGCTCGCCCTGCACGCGGCGCGCCACCTCGAGGTTGCGCTCGGCCGTCTCGACCCGCAGCGCCGCACCCTGCACCGCGCCGAGCAGGGGCTGGACCCCTGCGAGCCAGACGATCGCGGCCGCCAGCATCGCGCCGGCGGCACCGAGCAGCAGCCGCTCGCGCGGCGCCAGGCCCGCAATCCACACCGCGATGCGCTCGCGCAGGCCGGTCACGGGGAGACGCCTTCCTGGGTCACGGGGGGGCCCCGCCCGCCTTGGCGAGGCTGATCGTGACGCTGAAGTTGTTGCCGCCGCGGGTCGCGTCGGCCTGGATCTCGCTGACCCGGATGTCCGAGAAGTGCGGGAAGCCGGCGAGGGCGGCCTTGAGCTGGTCCACCGCGGCGAAGCTGTCGGTGTGGCCGCGGATCCGCACCACCTGGCCGTCGATCGACAGCTCCTCGAAGATCACGGCGAGGTTCGCCGGCACCAGCTTCGAGATCTCGCCGAGCAGGTCGAGCGCCGAGAGGTTGCCGCCGTAGATGCCGAGCAGCTCGGCGCGCTGCTGGGTCTGGCGCAACGTGTCGAGGAGCGCGCGCGAGACGTCGGCCGGCACCGGCCGGCCGGGGGCGGCCTGCTGCCAGATCCCGGCCAGCTCGGCCTCGAGCTGGCCGGCCCGGCGCGACTCGAGGGCGATCTGGTTGGCGCCGGCGACGATCGCGAGCAGCAGCGCGAGCCCGGCCCAGAAGGCGGTCGGGCGCAGCTCGCGGCTCCAGCGGCCGAGGTCGAGGCGCGGCGCGAACTCCTTCTGCATCAGGTTCGTGCGCGTGCGCGCCTTGAGCGTGCCGCGGAGCGCGAGCGCCAGCGCCGGCCCGAGCCGCAGCGGGTCGCCGGCGGCGAGCAGCGCGCCGGCCGGCGTGCCCGGCGCCACCGCGAGCCGTGCGGCCGGGATCCCGGTGCGCTCGGCGAGCCAGGTGTCGAGGCGCTGGAGCCGCGCGCCGCCGCCGAGCAGCACGATGCCGTCGATCGCCTTGTCGGCGCTCGCGCCGAGCACGGGCTCGAGACCGCCGAGCGTGCGCACGAGGTCGCGCGCGAGCCGCTCGAGCACGCGCGCCGCCGCCGGGCTCGCGCCGCCGATCACGCCGTCGCGCTGCTTGCGCCGCTCCGCTTCGTCGAGCGGGACGCCGAGGTCGGCCGCCAGCGCCTCGGTCAGGTGGCGCCCGCCGATCGGGAGGGTGCGCGCGTAGCGGGGCGCACCGCCGACGGTGAGGCACAGCGTCGTCTGGCGGTGTCCCAGGTCGAGGAGCAGGCGCGTGCCCGGCAGCTCGATCCACTCGGCCAGGTTCGCGAGCGCGAGGCCCTCCACCTCGAGCACGCGCGGCGCGATCCCGGCGTCGCGCAGCGCCGAGAGACGCAGCGAGACCTCGGCCCGCGGCACGACCGTCGCGACCACCTCGGCGCTCGCGCCGCTGCCTCCGACGAGCTCCCAGTCGACGAACACGTCGTCGAGGTCGAAGGGGGTCTCGCTCTCGACCTCGAAGGGCACCGCCTGGGCGATCCGCTTGCGGTCGCGGAAGGGCAGCACCATGCGCCGGCGCGCGACGCGGTCGCCCGGGATCGCGCACACGATGCGCGGGCCCGTCAGCGACTCGCCCGCGGCCCACTCGCGCAGGGCGGTCGCGACCTCGGGCGGGAAGGGCGCCGGAGCGGCGGCCGGCTCGCCTCCGGACGCGGGCTCCGGGGCCGCCGCGGAGTCGTGCGGCCCGGCGGCCGCGGCGGGTCCGGCGATCGCGGCGGGCGCGTCGGGTGCGTGGGGTGCGTGGGGTGCGTCGGGCGGGGCGGGCGGCGGGACCGGGATCGACTGCACGCGCACGAGCTCGATCCCGCGCAGGGTCTGGCGCAGCTCCACGACCTTGATGGACTGGCTGCCGACGTCGATGCCGAGGGTCCGTCCCAGCATGGAAGATGGATACCTCACTCGACGCGCCAGGACAGCCGCAGGAGCGCCTGGGGATCGCGGCGGTCGATCACGGCCTCGATCCGGCGCTCGACGTCGACGACGCGCGCCGTGGCCCGCACCAGGAAGACGCTCGAGCGGTCGAGCATCGGGGGGCTGATGGTCTCGCCGTCGAAGAGCTCGAGCACCGGGGTGCACGCCGCGCCCTCGCCGGTGGCGCTGCACACGAGGCCCTCGTCGCGGGCGTCGAGCACCCGGCGCACGTCCTCCTCCTCGACCGGCCGCATGCCGGAGACGTCCGAGCCGCGCGTGAGCTGCGCCAGCACCCAGGACGGCGCCGTGTTGAGGTTGAGTCCGCCGCCGCCGGCCAGCGGGTACACCGTCGCGTAGGGCCGCAGCGCCTCGACCAGCGTGCCGTCGAAGCCCTCGACCAGGCGCAGCTCGTCGAGCGAGAGCAGCGGCCGGTTGGGGGCGCGGTAGGGCGGCTCGCGCTGCTGGTAGGGCTCGTCCTCGGGCCCGCCGTCCTGGCGCACCTCGTCCTCGTCCACCCAGTCGAGCAGGTTCGCGGCGAGCTGCTCGGGATCGTAGGCCGCCTGCGCCGGGCGTTCGGGAAGGGTCTCGATCACCCGGGTCAGGAAGCCCGCGAGGAAGAGCCGGCGCGTCTCGATCCCGCTGGCGCCGCCCCCCAGCCCGGAGCGCGGGCGGGGGCGATCCTCCCGGGTGTCGGCCGGCGCGGGCGCCTGGTCGCGCCCGGCACCGTCCTTCTCTTCGGCTCCAGCTTCCCCGAGACCGATTCCGCCCGCGCCGGCCAGGGCGTTCAGGTCGAGCCGCGCGGCTGCGTCCTCGATCTCGACGCGCAGCGCCTGGTCGCCCTCGTCGTCGACGAAGACCGGCTCGAGCCCGGCGCGCGCCCACACGTCCCACAGGCTGTCGGGCGCCGGCTCGCCCGCGTCGAGGCGCAGGTCCTCGAGCAGGAGCGTCTCCGCGAGGCGCACGCCGCCGCGCGCCAGCGCCTCGGCGGCAGCGGCGCGGTCGCGGTTCACGGCGATCCCGGCGTCGATCGCGACGCGGCGCTGGAGGGTCGCGATCGTGGTCGCGAGGAGGAGCACGTAGAAGAGCACCAGCACGAGCACGACGCCGGAGGTGCGGCGACGGGTGCGGGCGCTCACAGGCACTCCGGCGGTACCTGGAAGCCGAGGCCCTGGAGGATGGGGGCCACGTCGCTCATCGGCAGGTCGAGCATGCTCGCCGCGCTCGCCTGCGTCGCCGGGTCGAGGCCGTCCAGCAGGGCCTGCAGGCCCGGGTTCGCCTGGAGACACGCACGGGCGGTCTTGGTGCCCTCGCTGTCGCCGCCGCTCGCGTCGTCGTCCTCGCCGTCGGGAATCCCGTCGCCGTCCTCGTCCTCCTCCGCGTCGGGGACGCCGTCGCCGTCCGTGTCGACGCTGCCAGGTCCACCCGCGCCGGCAGCCTCGAGCTGGGCCTCGAGGTCGAGCGGGCGCAAGGGCAGGGACACGCGCCGCACGTAGGGGCCGGCGACGAGGTCGCTCTCCTCGTCGGCGAAGAACGAGACCTGGATCTCGGCGGCGAGCGGGAGCTCGCTCGAGCCGGTCATCGCGGAGGAGTCCCAGCGCGCCACCCGCTCGCCGTCCTCGCCGATCAGGAACACGCCGAAACCGGCGATCCCGTCTGCCACCGGGTCGCCGTCCTCGAGCGGGGGGAAGGCGAGCTCGCGGCCGGGCGGCAGGTGGGGCGAGCTCCAGCGACGCAGCTCGAAGTCGCGCCCGCTCGGGCCCGGCGCCAGCATCCAGGCCACCATCTCGACGTCGGACTCGGCCGCCTGCGGGCTGCGCGGGCGATGGCCGTGGCTCGAGAACTTGAGGCGCCCGGCGCCCTGGTCGGGGTCGTCGGCCTCGGCCAGGAACAGCCAGGGGTGCTCGAGGGGATCGCGCTCGGCGGGCTTCTTCACGAGCATCGCGGAGCCGAGGTCGCGGGCCACCCGGTCGAGCAGCACCACGGCGCGCCGGGTGGTGCGCGCCCGCTCGACGGCCGCCCGGCTCTGGGCCGAGAGATCCAGGTAGAAGTTGGTCGTGAAGGTGATCAGGATTCCGGTGAGCAGGACCACCGCGATCACCTCGAGCAGCGTGAAGCCACCGGTGCGGCGGCGCACGCTCATCGCGCCCTCCGATCGGCGCCGCCGCGCCCGATGCGGCCGCCGAGCCCGGAGGCGTCGGTGCCGGGCGGACCGCCCTGGCCGGCCCCGGCGCCGGCAGCAGCGCCGAGCGCCTCCAGCGAGGCCGCCGCCGCCTCGGGGTCGAGCCCGAAGGTGGTGCGCACGACCCGGGCCTGGCTCCAGCCCTCGTCCCAGCTCACCACCACGTCCACCCGGCGCAGGGGACCGGGCTGGCCGCGCTCGCCGTGGAGCAGGCTCGGCCCGAGCGACGCGCCCTCGTCGTCGCGGATCGACTCGCCCGGCCGGCGCTCGCGCCGCTCGCTGCGCTCGACCGCGAGCGGGCGCTCGCGCTCCGCGATCACGGGCTCCCAGGGCGCCACCCGGATCGCGACGGTGTACAGCCCCTCGGTGCGCTCCTCCTCCCCGAGCGGGGGCGCCGCGCCCTGCTCGAAGGCCGCCTCGAGCCCCTCGAGCACGCGATCGGCGAGCAGCGACGCGTCGAGGCGGCGGGCGGCCTCGCCTTCCTTCTGGAGGCTCTGGGCGCCGGCGCCGCCGAGGGTCGTGTAGGCGATCGCGAGCAGCGCGAAGGCCGCCATCACCTCGAGCAGGGTGAAGCCCCGTGTGCGCTCAGGGGGTCGCATCGACCACCACGACGGCGTCGGCCAGCGCCTGCACCTCGACCTCGAAGCGATGGGCGCCTCCGGGCTCGGCGAGCGACACGATCACCGGATCGGCCGCGCCGTCGGGGTCGAAGGCGATCGTGACGAGGCCGCTGTCGAAGGTGGTGTCGGGAAAGGCGGCCGCCACGAACACCACGTCCTCGCCGAGCACGTGGGCACGGCCGAAGGCGCCCGGCACCGGCTCGAAGACGAGCTCGCCGGAGGCGGCCGCGGGCGGGGTCATGTCGACCTTGCGCGAGCCGGCCGCACGCTCCTCCGCACGCGCCGCCACGGCCTCGGTCTCGGGCGGGGGAGGGGGCGCCCACTCGACCCAGTGCAGGCCGCGCCCGACGTCGATCACCAGCTCGTGCGGGCGCGCAGTCATGATCGCGCGCTGGCGCGCCAGCTCGACCGCCTCGCCGAGCGCCTCCGCCTCGCGCCGCACCTCGCGCTCCCCGCCGATCGAGAAGCGCGGCAGGATCAGCCCCGCGATCAGCGCGAACATCGCCAGCACGGCGAGCAGCTCGATCAGCGTGAAGCCGGCGAGCCGGGCGCGCGGCGCGGCCGGCCTCACCCCTGGCCTTCCTCGGCCCAGTTGCCGACGTCGGCGTCGGTGCCCGTGCCGCCCGGCGCGCCGTCGGCGCCGTCGCTCCACAGGTCGAAGGAGTAGGCGTTGTTCTGGCCCGGTGCGAGGTACTTGTAGGGGTTGTCCCAGGGATCCGTCGGCACCTTGCCGCCCGACAGGTAGCCCTCGGGACGGTAGTTCTTCGGGATCGGCTCGATGGTCGGGGCGTGCACGAGCGCGTCGAGGCCCTGGTCGGTGGTCGGGTACTTGCCGTTGTCCATGCGATAGAAGTCGAGCGCGGCTTCGATCTGCTTGATCTGGGTGCGGGCCGTGGTCACGCGGGCCTGGTCGATGCGGCCGAAGATGGCGGCGCCGACGATCCCGCCGAGCAGGCCGATGATCAGCACCACGGCCATGATCTCGATCAGGGTGAAGCCGTCCTCGCGGCGGCGCGTGGGTTCCATGTCCTTCCTCCTAGGTTCCGAGCGACGACGTGACGTCGAGCAGCGGCACGAGCGTCGCGGCGATGATCACGATCACGATGCCGACCATCAGCAGGATCAGCAGCGGCTCGAGCAGCGCGGTGAGCCGGGACACCGACGTCTCCACCTGCTCCTCGTAGGTCTGGGCGACCTTCTCGAGCATCGCCTCGAGCTCGCCCGACCGCTCGCCGACCTCGACCATGTGCACGACGACGGGCGGGAACTCGCCGCTCGCGCGCAGCGGGCTGGCCAGCGACTGGCCTTCGGTCACGCTCTCGCGGGCCGCGTCGATCGCCGCGCCGAGCACGACGTTGTTGGCGACGTGCTTCGAGATGTCGAGCGCGCGCACGATCGGGATGCCGCCCGCGAGCAGCGTCGAGAGCGTGCGCGTGAAGCGCGAGATCGCGACGAGCCGGACGGTGCGGCCCACGACCGGCAGGCGCAGCTTGATCGTGTCGAGCTGCGCGCGGCCGCGCGTGGTGCGCGCCACCGCACGAAAGGCGGCCACGCCGCCGATCAGCAGCAAGGCGATCGCCCACCACCACGTGCGCGCGAGGTGCGAGCCCGAGATGATGGCCTTGGTGAACCAGGGCAGCGGCCGGTCCAGGCTCGCCAGCAGCTCGGTGATCTGCGGCAGGACGACGGTGACCAGGACCGCCACCACCACCAGCGCGAAGCCGAGCATCACGGTTGGGTAGATCAGGATCGAGGTGACCTTGTTGCGCAGCCGCACCTGGCTCTCGAGGTAGTCGGCGAGCCGGTCGAGCACCTGCTCGAGCGCGCCACCCGCCTCGCCGGCCCGGACCATGCCGACGTAGAGGTCCTCGAAGGGCCCCGCCTGGGCCATCGCGTCGGCGAGCGTCGAGCCCTCGTTGACGCGGTCGCGCACGCGCGCGATCACGCCCTTGAGGCGCATGTTCTCGACCTGCTCGGTGAGCGCCGACAGGGCCTGCACGAGCGGGACGCCGGCGCCGACCAGGGTCGAGAGCTGGCGGGTGGCCAGCGCGAGGTCGAGCGCGGAGATGCGCCGCAGCCGCGCCAGCGAGAAGGAGACCCCGGGACGCGCACCGGCGGGGGTGCTGGCGTCCGCGGCCGCAGCGGGGGCGGCGCTCTCGGCAAGCTCGGTCAGGAACACGCCGTCGCGCTTGAGCTTGGCGCGCGCGGCCCGCGCGCTCTCCGCGTCGACGAAGCCGCGCGTGGCGCGACCGCCCTCTGTGACGCCCTTGTACGCGAAAACGGGCACGTGCTCGGGAACTCCGTCCTGGTGGACTCCGCTCGCTGTCTGCCGCCGCGGGGGCGGGCTTCGCCTGGCCCTCGGGTGGCCGCTCGGCTGGATCGGCCCTGTCTGCGTCTCCGGACGCTTCGACGTGCCGTCCGCGCCGGACGCCCGCCGTCGCCTCCGCGCGTCTAGACCTCGGCGACGACCGTTTCCTCTTCGGTGGCGCGGAGGACTTCGGCGATCGAGGTGATGCCGCGCAGGACCTTGCGGGCGCCGTCGACGCGCAGGGTGCGCATGCCGCTGGCGACCGCCTGGCGCTTGATGCGCTTGGCGTCGACGTTCTGCGCGATCAGCTCGCGGATCGGGTCGTCGATCAGCATCAGCTCGAAGATGCCGAGACGCCCCCGGTAGCCGGTGAAGTTGCAGCGCTCGCAGGACTGCGGGCGGTACACCGTGATGGGGCGGGGCGGCGGGCGCACGCCGAGCTCGGCCAGCTCCTCGGGCGTCGGCTCGTAGGGCTCGCGGCAGGCCGTGCACAGCACGCGCACGAGCCGCTGCGCCAGCACCGCCACCAGCGAGGAGGCCACCAGGAAGCGCTCGACCCCCATGTCGACGAGCCGGGTGATCGCGCTCGGCGCGTCGTTGGTGTGGAGCGTCGAGAACACCAGGTGGCCGGTGAGCGAGGCCTGGATCGCGATCTCGGCGGTCTCGAGGTCGCGGATCTCGCCGACCAGCACCACGTCGGGGTCCTGGCGCAGGATCGAGCGCAGGCCGCTCGCGAAGCTGAGCCCGATCTTGGCGTTCACCTCGATCTGGCCGATCCCCGGCAGCTGGATCTCCACCGGGTCCTCGACGGTGATGATGTTCACGTCGAGGGTGTTGATGCGCGAGAGAGCGCCGTAGAGCGTCGTGGTCTTGCCGCTGCCCGTGGGCCCCGTGACGAGCATGATCCCGTTGGGCCGCGTGATCAGCTTCTGCCACGCCGCCAGGTGGTCCTCGTCGAAGCCGAGCGCCTCGAGGTTCAGCATCTCGCTGGTGCGCGGCAGGAGCCGCATCACCACCCGCTCACCGTGCGCCACGGGCAGCGTCGAGAGGCGCACGTCGTAGTCGCGGCCGGCGATCTTGAGCCGGATCCGGCCGTCCTGGGGCAGGCGCTTCTCGGCGATGTTGAGCCCGCCCATGATCTTGATGCGCGAGACGATCGGGGCCTGCAGGCTGCGGGGCAGGGGGCGCACCGGCTCGTAGAGGATGTCGTCGATCCGGAAGCGCACGCGGATCTCGCGCTCGAAGGGCTCGAGGTGGACGTCGCTCGCGCGCTCCTTGACGGCGTGCTGGAGCAGCGAGTTCACGAGCCGGATGATCGGCGCGTCGTCGGCCGAGTCGAGCAGGTCCTGGGGCTCGTGGCTGATCTCGTCGGCGATCGCGTAGAGGTCCTCGGAGGCGTCGAGGGCGAGCGCCTCGGCGGAGGCGGGACCGCGGTCGTAGACCTGGTTGATGGCGTCGAGGATCGCCCGCCGCGGGGCCAGCTCGGCCGCGACTTCCACGCCTTCGAAGAGCAGGCGCAGGTCGTCGAGCGAGTCGGCCTCGAAGGGGTCGGCGACGGCCACCCGCACGGTGCCGTCGGGACCGCGCCCGAGGGGCAGGATGGCGTGCTGCTTGGCGAAGCCGATCGGCACGCGGTCGACGAGCGTCGGGTCGCAGGCGGCCACGTCGATGGCGGGCCGCACCGCCAGGCCGACGTCCTCGGCGATCGCGGCGAGCGCGCGCTCGGGATCGACCATGCGCTCCTCGAGCAGCACGTCGAGCAGCCGGCGGTCGCTCTCCTCGGCGCGCGCGCGGGCCGCCGCGAGCTGCTCCGGGGAGATGCCCGTCGTGCGCCGCAGCAGCGCCTCGAGCGAGAGGGCGTCGGGGCCGGGGCCGAGTGCCGCGCTCACGGCGCAGCCTCCGGGCGCTCGAGCACGATCTGCGCCGCCAGGCCGTAGGCCCGCTGCAGCGTGGTGGCCGCGCGTTCGGCCCGATCCAGCTCCTGGTAGGGTCCGAGGCGCAGCTCGTAGCGGACCCGGCCGGCGGGGCCGCTCGACACGAGCGAGCCGTCGAAGCCCGCGTCGATCAGCTCCATCAGGGTGCCGCGGGCGTCGTTCGGGTCGGCGTAGCTGCCCGCGAGCACCAGGTAGCGGGCGCCGCGGGCGCGGCCCGCGGCCGCCGCCTTCTCCGCCTCGCGTGCCTGGGCCTGGCTGCGCTCGATCTCGCGCATGCGCTCGAGCGGGTAGCGCTCCTCGAGGATCCCGATCGTCGCGGAGGCCGGTCCGGCCTCGGTGTCCCCCATCTCGCCGAGGATCCCGATCGGCTCGTCGAGCGGGACCTCCTCGCGCTCCTCGAGCTCGTGGCCGAGCGCCCGCTCGGAGCGCTTGCGGAACTCCTCGCGCTTGCCGATCGACGCCTTCTCGAGGTCGTCGGGGCTGCGGATGATGTGCGGCGTGATGAAGACCAGCAGGTTGGTCTTGAGGAGATCCGAGGACTGGTTCTTGAACAGCCAGCCGAGCACGGGGATGTCACCGAGCCAGGGGACCTTGTTCTGGGTGTCGCTGTAGTTGTCCCGCACGAGGCCGCCGATCACGACCGTGCTGCCATCGGCGGCCACCACCACGTTCTCGATCCGGCGGTTCGAGAGCGCCGGCCCCACCTGGTTGACGTCGCCGACCCCCGACTGGATCGCCGGGTTGATGTCGGTGATCTCCTGGAAGATCTCGAGGCGCAGGCTCTCGCCCTCGGTGATCTGGGGCGTGACGCGCAGGGTCACGCCGATGTCCTGGCGCTCGACGTTCACCGAGGTGGCAAGGCTCGAGTCCGGCTGGTCGGTCGTGATGCCCTGCGCCGACTGCACGCGGTTGGTGATGATCGGGATGTTGTCGCCGACCAGGATCTCGGC
The DNA here is from genome assembly GCA_035063765.1 of Deltaproteobacteria bacterium. Lineage (NCBI taxonomy): Bacteria > Pseudomonadati > Myxococcota > Myxococcia > Deltaproteobacteria bacterium. The sequence goes on along the minus strand of JAPSFT010000016.1, from coordinate 12,945 downwards.
CTCCTCGTTGTCGGAGGTGAGGATGTGGGGCGCCGAGATGATGTTGACGTTGCCGTCGCTGGCGGTGGCGTTGAGCACCGCCTGGATGAAGTTGTCGCCGTCTACGATCGCGACCGAAGCGGTGAAGGCATTGTTCGGCCCGATCGGCGGCGGGTTGGTGTCGCCCTTCGGGTTCCGACCCGGATTCGCGAGCAGCCCGCCGGTCATGGCATCGACGGCCTGGGTGATGGTGTAGGCGGTGTCGGGGCCTCCGAACTGCAGGACCCAGCTCAGCCCCAGGTCCTTCGAGTCGTTGACGCCGACCTCCATGATCAGCGCCTCGACCAGCACCTGCGGGCGCTCGATGTCGAGCTTCTCGATCACCTTGCGCAGCGCCTCGAAGCCTTCCGGACTGGCCTGGATCACCAGCGCGTTGGTGCCGATGTCGGCCGTGACGCTGCTCACCAGGTTCGCGATCTCGGAGACCGCGCGCAGGGCCTGGGGCTGGATGCCGACCGCAGCCGCTGCGACGTTGGTGGCGGCGCCCCCGCCCGTCGTGCCGCCGCCGAGCAGGCTGTTGAGGGTGTCCGCCAGCTCCTCGGCGTTGGCGTGCTTCAGGTAGTAGACCTGGATCCGGCCCTGGCCCTCGACCGGCACGTCGAGCCGGCGGATCAGGGCGCGCATCTCGTCGAGGGTGGAGCGGGCGGCCAGGATGATCAGCGCGTTGGTGCGGGCGTCGGTGATGATGCGGACGTGGTCGCGTTGCGCGCCGCCGCCGGCCTCGGGCTGCTGCGCCTGGACCGGCGTCCGCCGCACCCGCGGCTGGATCCGGCCCGGCACTCCCGGGGCGCTGCTCGCCGCGGAGACCTCGCCGCCGAACACCTCGGAGAGCTGCTCGGCCAGGGCCTGGGCGTCCGCGTACTGCACGCGGATCATCGCCAGCTCCTCCTTGTAGGTCTCGACGTCGATCGCCTGGAGGATCTCCAGGATGCGGTTGATGTTGGCCGCCGAGTCGGTGAGGATGATCGTATTGGTGGCCGGGTAGGCGATCAGCGCCGCTTCCTTCGAGACCAGCGGCTTCAGCGTGTTGGCGATCGCCTCGGCGTCGATGTAGCGCAGCGGGATCAGGCGCGTGACGAAGCGGTCGGTCTCCGGCGCCTGCAGCCCGGCGCGGGTGTCGACGCTGGTCTCCTTGGCGTCGCGGATCGGGATCACCTTCACGACGCCGCCGGGTGCCTCCACGGTCGTGAAGCCCTTCACCTGCAGCACCGACTCGAAGACCGTGTAGGCCTGGTCGACCGGGATCGGCGTCGGCGAGATGATGGTGACGCGCCCGCGCACCCGGTCGTCGTACACGAAGTTGCGCCCCGTGAGACGCGCGATCGTGTCGATCACGGTGGCGATCTCGACGTCCTGGAAGTCCAGGTTGACGAGGCCCTCGGGCGTGAGCTCCGTCCGGTCGCCCGCCGCGTCCAGGGGGGCGCCGGGATCGCTCGGCTGGGCGCCGGCGGCCCCGCCGGCCAGGAGCGCGGCGAGCAGCACGGCCGCCGGGCCGCGTCGGTGGAAACCGGGCATCAGGTCGCACTCCCCCCAGCGGCCGTCACGGCTGCACCGTGTAGCTGAGCGTGCGCGGCTGCCCGTCGGCGCCCTGCACGCTGACCTCGAAGACGTTGGACTCGGTCAGCTCGCGCAGCAAGGCGGCGCTGTCCTGCGGGCTCGAGACGACGATCCCGTTCACCTCCGTGATCACGTCGCCGTCGCGGATCCCGATCTCCTCGAAGAGGCTTCCGGGCTGGATCGAGTTGAGCTGGACGCCCGTCATCTGCCCGTTCTCGTACTTGGGCAGGATGCGGGCCTGCGAGAACAGCTCGGCCGGGTTGCGCATGGCTTCCTCGACCTGGCCGCGCTGCACCTGGAAGCTGCTGTCGCCGGTCTGCTGGATCCGGTCGCGCAGGTCGGCGACCGCGGGAACCTCCCGGGCCGCTGCGCGCGCCCGGACCAGGGGTCCGGCCCCGGCCGACTCCTCGTCGAGGGCCAGCTCCTCGCGCCTGCCCTCGTTCTCGAGCACGATCCGCCGGCGCTCGATCCGCACGACGGTGGCCTTGTCGAGCAGCCGATCCTGGGGGCGGACCACCAGCCGCTCGCGCTTGGTGGTCTCCTCGACCGCCGCCCACGCAGCCTTCGGGTCGTTCGAGGCCACCGTGCCGAGCAGCTTCAGGGGGAGCCGGGTGGCGGCGAGCTCCTCGTCCTCGCCGATCGGCTCGGCCGCGACGGGCTCGTCCGGCAGCAGGGTGGAGACCTGGAAGAGGTTGCGGTCGAGAATGGTCTTGCGGTCGCTCCAATCGCGGCGCGCCGCCGCCGGTGCCGCCAGCGCGGGCGGCGGACCGGCCGGGGTCGCGGAGAGCCACTCGCCCACCCAGCCGTTCACGAGGCTGGCCGTGAGGAGGCAGCACAGGACGAAGAGCGCCCCGTTCAGCGCCCAGACGACGACTCGGTTCATGGCGAAAACCGGCTCATCGGCCCGATCGGACCCCCCGGAAGCCCGCGCAGTATAACCCGCTTCCCCCGCGGTGGTTCCTCACGGAATGCCCGCGAAATCGCGGGCTTGATGAGACCACCGCGGCTGCGACGCGGACCCCCGCCCGGATCCCTTGTCCCAGCGGGGAGGGGCGGATCGGCGATGGCCTCCGCGCGCATCCCGTTTGACAGGGGCGAGCGCCGGCCCAAGGTTCGCAGCCGCTTTTCCCCCGTCCCTCGCGACGAGGCCGTTGGAGGTGTGCGTAATGGCGTCCCCTGGGTCTTCCGCCGGCGGCTCCGGCAAGGTCATCGGCATCGATCTCGGCACGACGAACTCCGTCGTCGCCGTGATGGAAGCCGGCAGCCCGGTCGTGATCCCGAACGAAGAAGGGGGCCGCACGACTCCCTCCGTGGTGGCGTTCGGCGACGACGAGCGGCTGGTTGGCGCCGCCGCCAAGCGCCAGGCGGTGACCAACCCGACCCGGACGATCTACTCGATCAAGCGCTTCATGGGCCGCCGCAAGGCGGAGGTACCGGAGGAGATCCGCCTCGTGCCCTACGAGGTCGCCGAGGGTCCCGACGGCCGCGCCGCGATCCGGATCGACGGCAAGGCGTACTCGCCCCAGGAGATCTCCGCGCGGATCCTCCAGAAGCTGAAGACCTCGGCGGAGGCCTACCTGGGGCAGACGGTGACGGACGCCGTCATCACGGTGCCGGCCTACTTCAACGACGCCCAGCGCCAGGCCACGAAGGACGCCGGCGAGATCGCCGGCCTGCGGGTGCGCCGGATCATCAACGAGCCGACCGCCGCGGCGCTCGCCTACGGCCTCGACAAGCAGAAGGACGAGAAGATCGCCGTCTACGACTTCGGTGGCGGGACCTTCGACATCTCGATCCTCGAGGTGGGCGAGAACGTGGTCGAGGTGAAGTCCACCAATGGCGACACCCATCTGGGTGGCGACAACCTGGACCAGCGGGTGATCGAGTACCTGAGCGGCGAGTTCAAGAAGGACCAGGGCATCGACCTCTCGAAGGACCCGATGGCGATGCAGCGCCTGCGCGAGGCGGCCGAGAAGGCGAAGATCGAGCTCTCGACCGCGCAGCAGACCGACGTGAACCTGCCTTTCATCACCGCGGACCAGAACGGCCCGAAGCACCTGAACCTGAAGCTGACCCGGGCGAAGCTCGAGCAGCTGGTCGGCGACCTGGTCGAGCGCTCGCTCGAGCCGTGCCGCATCGCGCTCCAGGACGCCGGCCTGAAGGCGTCCGAGATCGACGAGGTGGTGCTGGTGGGCGGCTCGACCCGCATGCCGCTCGTGCAGCAGAAGGTGAAGGAGTTCTTCGGCAAGGAGCCGCACAAGGGCGTGAACCCCGACGAGGTGGTCGCCGTCGGCGCCGCCATCCAGGGCGGCGTGCTGGCCGGCGAGGTGCGCGACGTGCTGCTCCTCGACGTGACCCCGCTCTCGCTCGGCATCGAGACGCTGGGCGGCGTCATGACCAAGCTGATCGAGAAGAACACCACGATCCCGACCAAGCGCAGCCAGACCTTCTCGACGGCCGCCGACAACCAGCCGCAGGTCGAGATCCGGGTGCTCCAGGGCGAGCGCGAGATGGCGGCCTACAACCGCGAGCTCGGGCGCTTCATCCTCGACGGGATCCCGCCGGCGCCGCGCGGCATGCCGCAGATCGAGGTCACCTTCGACATCGACGCCAACGGTATCCTCGCGGTCGGCGCCAAGGACAAGGCGAGCGGCAAGGAGCAGTCGATCCGCATCGAGGGGTCGGGCGGCCTCCAGAAGGACGAGATCGACCGCATGGTCAAGGACGCCGAGGCGCACGCGAGCGAGGATCACGCGCGCCGCGAGCAGGTCGAGAAGCACAACCAGCTCGACTCGCTGCTCTACCAGGCGGACAAGACCCTTGCCGAGAACCGCGACAAGCTGCCGGAAGCGGAGCGCGTGCGCGCGGAGGGTGTGCTCGCGGAGGCGCGCAAGGACCTCGAGAGCAACGACGCCGCCCGCATGGACGCGGCCCGGCAGCGCGTCGAGAAGGAGATGCACGGCGTCGCGGAGCTGCTCTACCGTGCCCAGACCGCGGGCGATGGCGCCGGCGCCGCGGGTCCCGCGTCCGCTCCGGCCGGCGGCGGCGGCGGCTCGGGAGACGGCGACGTGATCGACGCCGAGTACACCGAAGAGAAGGGTGGCGAGCGCCCGAACTAGGCGGGCGGCGCGGAGCATCGCAAGAGACGTGGCAGCGCGGCGAGAACGGGATCCGTTCGGTGAGGGGCTGTTCGGCGAGTGGCTGCGGCCCGTCGCCGAGCGGCTGGGTCGCGACCGCTGGCAGCCGCCCGCCGACGTCTACGAGACCGAACGGGCGATCGTGGTCCGGCTCGAGCTGGCCGGCGTCACGTCCGCGGAGGTGCAGGTCTCGGTGGACGGCGACGTGCTGCGGATCCGCGGCCGGCGCGAGCCGCGCGTCGACGCCGACGCCCAGCGCGTGCACCAGATGGAGGTCGCCTTCGGACCCTTCGAGCGAGCGCTGCGGATCGCGATCCCCTTCGACCGCGAGCGCGTCTCGGCACAGATCGAGGACGGCTTCCTGCGCGTGACCCTGCCCAAGCGCTCCGCCAGCCGGCGGCGGATCGACGTGGAGAACCCATCCTGAGCGCGATCGCGAACTGGCGGACGGGCGAAGCGGGAGGCGACGAGCCGGAGGCCCCGGTGGCGGCGTCCAGCTCCGTGCCGGTCGGGGTCGGCGCCGAGGGCGGCGAGGAGGGCGCCCTCACGTCGCTGCCCGACACGCTCCCCGTGCTGCCGCTCAAGAACACCGTGCTCTTCCCGTTCCTGCTCTCCCCGCTGCTCGTCAACACCGCGCGTTCGAAGCGCCTGATCGACCACGTCCTGGTGACGCCCGAGCGCCTGCTGATCGCGCCCGCCGTGCGCCGCCCGGTGGAGGGCAGCCCGGGGCCCGACGACGTATACCGGGTGGCGACCGTCCTGCGCATCGTGAAGATGCTGAAGTTCCCGGACGACTCGTACCGGCTCCTGGTGCAGGGCGTCGCACGGGCACGGATCGAGGAGTTCGTCGCGCGCGATCCGTTCCTGCGGGCGCGCGTCGTGCGCGTCGAGGAGGCCGGCGACCCCACGTCGGTGGAGCTGACGGCGCTCCAGCGAAACCTGGCCCAGCAGTTCGGGCAGCTCGTCGCCGAGAGCCCGCGGCTCTCCGACGAGCTCCAGGTGCTGGCGTCGAGCATCGACCATCCGGGCCGGCTCGCCGACCTGGTGGCCTCGAACCTCGAGCTCGAAGTGGCGCAGAAGCAGGCGGTGCTCGAGCGCGCCCACCTGGGCGAGCGCCTGCGGCTCGTCCTCACCGAGCTGGCCCGCTCGCGGCAGGCCCAGACGATCGAGACCGAGATCCGCGAGAAGGTCCAGACCGAGATGGGCAAGACGCAGCGCGAGTACATGCTGCGCCAGCAGCTCGACGCGATCCGCAAGGAGCTCGGCGAGGCGCCCGACGAGGGCGCCGACCTCGAGCGCCTGCGCGAGCGCATCGAGGCCGCGGGGATGCCCGAGGAGGCCTTCAAGCAGGCGACCCGCGAGCTCGACCGGCTCACCAACACGCCGGCGGCGTCGGCGGAGCACGGCGTGATCCGCACCTATCTCGAGTGGATGGCGGACCTGCCCTGGTCGAAGCTCTCCGAGGACCGGCTCGACGTCGGCGAGGCGCAGCGCATCCTCGACGAGGACCACTACGACCTCGAGAAGGTGAAGGACCGCATCCTCGAGTACATCGCCGTGCTCTCGCTCAAGCGCGACCTGAAGGGCCCGATCCTCTGCTTCGCGGGCCCGCCCGGCACGGGCAAGACCTCGCTCGGGCGCTCGATCGCGCGTGCGCTCGGCCGCGAGTTCGTGCGCATCTCGCTCGGCGGCGTGCGCGACGAGGCCGAGATCCGCGGCCACCGCCGCACCTACGTGGGCGCGCTTCCCGGCCGCATCGTCCAGGGCCTGCGCAAGGCGAAGACCCGCAACCCGGTGTTCCTGCTCGACGAGATCGACAAGGTCGGACAGGACTTCCGCGGCGACCCGTCCTCGGCGCTGCTCGAGGTGCTCGACCCCGAGCAGAACGCGACCTTCAGCGACCACTACCTGGAGGTCCCCTTCGACCTCTCGCAGGTGCTCTTCATCGCGACCGCCAACTGGATGGATCCGGTCCCCGCCGCGCTCGCGGACCGCATGGAGGTGATCGAGCTCCCCGGCTACACCGAGGAGGACAAGGTCGAGATCGCGCGCCGTTACCTGCTGCCGCGCCAGCGCAAGGCGAACGGCATCGAGGGACACGCGGTCGAGATCCCCGACGAGACGCTGCGCGTGCTGATCCGCTCCTACACGCGCGAGGCGGGCGTGCGCAACCTCGAGCGCGAGATCGCGTCGCTGTGCCGGAAGGTGGCGCGGCGGATCGCCGAGGAGGGCGAGACCGCCGCCATCCGGGTTGCGCCCGGCGACGTCGCGGGCCTGCTCGGGCCGGTGAAGTTCGAGCCGGAGCTGGCGGAGCGGGCGGGCCGGCCGGGCGTGGCCGTGGGGCTGGCCTGGACCCCGGCCGGCGGCGACATCCTGTTCATCGAGGCCACGCGCATGCCGGGGCAGGGCCGGCTCGCGCTGACCGGCTCGCTCGGCGACGTGATGCGCGAGTCCGTCGAGGCGGCCCGCTCGTGGCTGCGCACGCAGGCGGGGCATCTCGGCATCGAGCCCGCGACCTTCGAGAGCTCCGACATCCACGTCCACGTGCCAGCGGGGGCCGTGCCGAAGGACGGGCCCTCGGCGGGTGTCGCCATGGTAACGGCGCTCGCCTCGCTGCTGACCGGCCGCACCGCGCTCCACGACGTCGCGATGACCGGTGAGATCACCCTGCGCGGCAAGGTGCTGCCGGTGGGCGGCATCAAGGAGAAGGTGCTGGCGGCCAAGCGCGCCGGGATCCGCCGCGTGGTCCTGCCGGAGCGCAACCGGCGCGACGTCGAGGAGATCGCGAAGCACCTGCTCGAGGGCCTCGAGCTGGTCTACGTGGGCACCATCGACGAGGCGCTCGCAGAGACCCTCGCGCCCGCCGGCGCATGAGGGGCTTTGCCGTCGGCCTCGCTGCGCTGGCGGCCCTCGGCGCGGGCTGCGTCAGCACGGCGACCCACGAGCAGGCGGTGTCGGAGCTGAACCAGCGCCTCGCGGCCGAGCGCGAGAGCGCGGACGCCGAGCGCGAGCGGCTCTACACCGAGAACGACACGCTGCGGGCGGAGCGCGACGAGGCCCGCCAGCGCCTCGAGCAGCAGCAGCGCGAGCTGGGTCCCAAGGCGCGCGGCTACGACGAGCTCCAGCCCACCTACGAGGGGCTGGTACGCGACCTCGAGGCCGACCTGGCCGCGGCGCGCATCCAGATCGACCGCCTGCGCGAGGGCCTGCGCACGCGGCTGCCCGCCGCGACGCTCTTCGCCTCCGGCTCCGCGGAGCTCACGCCCGAGGGCGAGCAGGTGCTGGCCCGGCTCGGTGCCCAGCTCGCGGACCTGGACTACCAGGTGCGCGTGGAGGGCCACACCGACGACGTCGCGATCCGGGGCGCGCTCGCCGCGCGCTACCCGACCAACTGGGACCTGGCCGCCGCCCGCGCGGTCCGCGTGGTGCGCGCTCTGGCGGCGGCGGGCGTGCCGCCGGAGCGACTCGCTGCGGTGTCGCTCGGCGAGTTCCACCCGCTGGTCCCCGGTGATTCGCCCGAGGCGCGCGCAGAGAACCGGCGGATCGAGATCCGGCTGGTCCCGCGACCGGGCACCCGGCCCGACGCGCGGGTGCCGGAGGGCTTCGCGGCCCCGGAGCCCGAGGGGCCGGCGACGCCGGTCCCAGGGAGCTCCGCCGAGCCGGGCCGGGAGCGGCCCGGGCCACCGGCCGCGCCAGACCCCCCGGATACCGCCCCCGGCGCTCCGCCCGCCCCGTGAGCGCTGCCGCGCGCGCCGAGCTCGAGGCGCTGCTGCGCGCCGCGCTCGGCGCGGTCCATGGCGAGCGCCTGGTGCGCGACGCGGTGTGCGAGCAGGACGGCGCGCTGGCGATCGCCGGCCGGCGCGTGCCGGAGCCCGCGCGACTCGTGGTGGCGGCCGCGGGCAAGGCGGCAGCTGCGATGGCGGCGGGCCTCGAGGCGGTTGCGGGGGCCCGGATCGCGCGCGGCTGGCTCGTCACCCGCGACGGGCACGCGGAGACGGCGCGTGCCGCCGGCGCGCTCCCGCCGGCGCGCTGGACGGTGCGCGAGGCGGGCCACCCGGTTCCCGACGCGCGCAGCGAGAGCGCGGCGCACGAGCTCCTCGCACTGGCCGCGGCGACCGAGCCCGAGGACGTGCTCGTCGTGCTGCTCTCGGGCGGCGCCTCGGCGCTGCTGGCCTGCCCGCTGCCCGGCCTCACGCTCGCCGACCTCGCCGCCGTGACCCGCGTGCTGCTCGGGTCGGGCGCGGCGATCGACGAGGTGAACGCGGTGCGCAAGCACCTGGTCGAGGTGGCGGGTGGCCGCCTCGCGTGCGCCACGCGTGCGGGCCGCATCGAGGTGCTCGCGATCTCGGACGTGCCGGGCGATCACCTCGACGTGATCGGCTCGGGCCCGTGTTCGCCCGACCCGACGCGCTTCGCCGACGCGCTCGCGGTGCTCGCGGGACGCGGGCTCGCGGCCGCGCTGCCGCCCGCCGTTCGCGCGCACCTCGAGGCCGGCGTGCGCGGCGAGCGGCCCGAGTCGCCGAAGCCCGGTGCCGGGGGCTTCGAGCGCGTGCGCACGACGCTGCTGGCGGGCAACGCGACGGCGCTCGCCGCCGCCACCACCGCCGCGCGGCAGCGCGGCCTCGCCGTGGTTCCGCTGCCGGAGGCGCTGCGCGGCGAAGCGCGCGAAGCGGGACGCCGGCTCGCCGCGCTCGCAGCCTCCCTGCGCCCGCGCGCCCCGACGCTGCTGCTCGCGGGCGGCGAGACCACCGTCACGCTCCCGGCGAGCGAGCCGGCCGGACGCGGGGGCCGGAGCCAGGAGCTCGCCCTGGCCGCTGCGCTCGAGCTTGCGGGCTGCGAGGGTGTCACCCTGCTCGCGGCCGGCACCGACGGCAGCGACGGCCCGACCGACGCGGCGGGCGCCTGCGTGGACGGCACGACCACAGCGCGGGCGCGGGCCGCGGGCCACGACGCGCAGGCCGCCCTGGCACGTCACGACTCCCATTCCTTCTTCCTCGCCGACGGGGGCGTGGTCCGGACGGGTCCGACCGGCACCAACGTGATGGATCTCGTGCTCGCGCGGGTCGATCCCGACGGGTCACCGCCGAATCGCCCCTTTCCACCGGCGTCCGAGAGCGTGTAGGATCGCGGCCGCCGGCCGGGGATGGGCCGGCAATCGGACGTCTCCACGGAGGATTGCTGGATGTCGCTCATCGTTCGGCGTTCGCATGCCCGGCGCTGGCTCGCCCCCGTCCTGGCCCTGGCGGTGGTCGGCCTCGCCTCGTACGACGCTTCGGCGCAAGGCGGGCGCAAGAAGACCGAGGGCTGCCTGATCTCGCTCGCGGAACCGAAGATGGTGATCAAGGACCGGAGCTCGAAGAAGGAGATCGAGTTCCGGGTGAAGCAGGCCGCAACGGTGCTGGACAAGGCCGGCACGGTGGCCACGAAGGACGGCCGCAAGGCCCAGCTCACCGACCTCGAGACCAACCGGCCCGTGATCGCGTACTGGCTCGTCGATCCCGAGAACAAGGACGGCAAGTTCGCCAACAAGGTGGACCAGCCGGACTTCATGGACGACGCGACGGGCAAGCCCGACCCGGACATCCTCGAGAACGCCGCCTGCAAGGTGGAGCCCTAGCCGAGGCAGGAGGCCCCGGCCGCGGGCGAAGCGGTGCGGAGCCGATCGGATCCGACGGGGGTGAGGCGTGAGCCTCGCCCCCGTCGTGCATCCGACTGCGGGGCGAGGCGCCATGACGGCGCCGGCGGCGGGCGATACCTTCTCGCCCCTTTCCGCCACCTACCGCGAGACGCATCCCGGAGGACCCGATGAGCCACCCCGAAGGTCACGAGCTCGAAGCCACCGCCCAGGCCCTGGTCGCCCCCGGCAAGGGCATCCTCGCCGCCGACGAGAGCACGGGCACGATCAAGAAGCGCTTCGACTCGATCCGGGTCGAGTCGACGGAGGAGAACCGGCGCGACTACCGGGAGATGCTCTTCACCACCCCGGGCTGCGAGCAGCACATCAGCGGCGTGATCCTCTACGACGAGACGATCCGCCAGAAGGCCTCCGACGGCACGCCGCTGCCGAAGCTGCTCGAGAAGCGCGGCATCATCCCGGGGATCAAGGTCGACAAGGGCACCCAGAAGCTGCCCTTCAGCGCCGACGAGAAGATCACCGAGGGGCTCGACGGGCTGCGCCAGCGGCTGGTCGACTACCGGGGCCTGGGCGCGCGCTTCACGAAGTGGCGCGCGGTGATCGAGATCGCCGAGGGCAAGCCGAGCGACGCCTGCCTCGTCGCCAACGCCGACGCGCTCGCGCGCTTCGCCGCGCTGTGCGTCGAGGAAGGCCTGGTCCCGATCGTGGAGCCCGAGATCCTGATGGACGGCGACCATTCGATCGCGCGCTCGGACGCGGCGACCGAGCGGACGCTCCACTTCGTCTTCGACGCCCTCTACGGCCACCGCGTCCCGCTCGAGCAGATCCTGCTCAAGCCGAACATGGTGCTGTCGGGCTACGCGGCGAAGCCGCAGGCTTCCGTGCGCGAGGTGGCGGAGCGCACGATCCGCTGCTTCCGGCGCGTCGTGCCGGCCGCCGTGCCGGGGATCGTATTCCTCTCGGGCGGCCAGAGCGACGAGCTCGCCACCGCGCATCTCAACGAGATGAACCGGATCGGCGGCTTCCCGTGGCAGCTCTCCTTCTCGTACGGCCGAGCGCTGCAGGCGCCGGCGCTGAAGGCCTGGGGCGGGAAACAGGAGAATCTCGCCGAGGGCCAGAAGGCCTTCGCCAAGCGGGCCCGCCTCAACAGCGAAGCGCGCTACGGCCGCTACACCGAGGCGATGGAGAAGGCGGCCTAGGGGCTTGCCGGTCGACCCGCAGCAGTTCCGGACGCTGCTGCGCCGCTGGGCGAGCGGGGTCACCGTCGTGACCACGCGGGCCGGCGAGCACGTGGCGGGGATGACCGTGTCCTCCTTCAGCGCGGTGTCGCTCGAGCCCCCGCTCGTGCTGTTCTGCGCCGACAAGCAGGCGCTGACCCTGCCCGTGGTCGCCCGGGCCGGCGTCTTCGCCGTCAACGTGCTCGCGGCGGACCAGTTCGCGCTCTCGGCCCAGTTTGCGCTCTCCGGCAACGAGGAGCTGCGCTTCGAGGGTCTCGCCTGCCGCACCGGGCCGAGCGGCGCACCGTGGCTGCCCGGCACCGTGGCGGTCCTCGACTGCCGCACCGTCGCCGCCCACGACGCCGGCGACCACGTGATCTACGTCGGCCAGGTGGAGGCGGCGGAGTTCGATCCCGAACGCGAGCCGCTGGTCTACCACGACGCCGCCTACCGGCGGCTGGCGCCGCTCGACCCGTGACGGGTGTGGGAGCGGATCCGACCCGGGCGTTCCGCCTCGACGGGCGCGTCGCGGTCGTGACGGGCGCCTCGTCGGGGATCGGTGTCGCGCTCGCCGAGGGGCTGGCCGCCGCGGGGGCGCGCGTCGCGCTGGCGGCCCGGCGGACGGACCGCCTCGAGGAGCTCGCCGCGCGGCTGCGCGCCGCCGGCGCGGAGGCGCACGCCTTCGCCTGCGACGTCGCCTGCGACGAGTCGGTCGAGCGCCTGGCCAGCGAGGTGGCGGCGCGGCTCGGGCCGGTCCAGGTGCTCGTCAACAACGCGGGGCTGGGCGACCCGCTGCCGGCCGAGCAGGAGCCCGTCGAGGCCTTCCGGGCGACGCTCGAGGTGAACCTCGTCGGCAGCTTCCGCTGCGCGCAGCGCTTCGGGCGCGAGATGCTCGCGGCGGGCCGCGGCTCGATCGTGAACGTGGCGTCGATCCTCGGCGTCGTCGGCGTCGGGCAGATCCCGCAAGGGAGCTACGCGGCGTCGAAGGGCGGGGTGGTGAACCTGACGCGCGAGCTGGCGGCGCAGTGGGCGCGGCGCGGCGTGCGCGTGAACGCCCTCGCACCGGCCTGGTTCCCCACCGAGATGACGGAGCGCATGTTCGGCGACGAGCGCGCCCTCAAGTGGGTGCGCTCGCGCACCCCGATGGGCCGCCCGGGCCGCCTCGAGGAGCTCGTCGGCCCGCTCCTCTTCCTCGCCTCCGACGCCTCGAGCTACGTCACCGGCCACACCCTCCTCGTCGACGGCGGCTGGACCGCGGTCTGACGGAGGGGACAGACCCGGCGATTCGGCGAAAGGGGACAGACCCGGCGATTCGGCGATTCTCGTAGAGAATCGCCGAATCGCCGGGTCTGTCCCCGCT